>JBNAIF010000231.1:0-27746 GCA_050043595.1 Nitrososphaeraceae archaeon
GTTAGAACAACAAATACTCCGTATTATGAAATAGTTGCTGGAAGAAGAAGATATCTTGCATGCAAAAAATTAGGCTGGAGAAAAATTTTATGTAATGTAATGGAACTTGATGATAAAGATGCATATGAAATCTCACTTATAGAAAATATTCATTCTAAAAATATCGATCCTATAGATGAGGCTATGGCCTTTAAAAGATATGTATCAGACTATGGATGGGGTGGTATTTCTGAATTGGCTTCAAAGATTGGTAAAAGTATAAGCTATGTTGATAAAAGAATACGACTATTAGATTTACCACAAAGTATCATTGAATCAATTTCTGATTATTCATTAAATCCAAGTACGGCAGAAGAATTATTATCACTTAAAGACAAACAACAACAATCCAAATTAGCCGAATTAATAATACAAAGACAACACACAACAAGAGAAGTTCGAGATCTGAAAAATAAATTAAAAAACTCTGAACTATCTATAGATGAAATTATTGATTTTCAGACTAAAATCATTGATATAGATACAAAAACACAAAAATCATTTGATAAAGCTATTATTACATTAAAAGTTGCTATGAACAAGCTAGCTGCAATAATAAATGAAACAGAGGATAATTGGATGATTTACGAAGTATTAATGCAACACAAGCATATGCTTCACAATCAAATCGATATATTATATAAAGAAAAGAAAAAGATCTAGTTTAGTTAATTTTTCGGCGCCGAAAAATAAATTTCTTTTTTTTATTCATATTCTTTATTTTAATATCTAAAAATAAGAATATGATTTATTGTTTTAATGATATTTTTTTTTATGATTGATTATTTATTTATAAATTAAATAATTATTTTTGAATTAAATTTAATATCTAATTATATAAAAACAAAATTGGAATTAATATATTTATTATTTTTTATTTAGATGGAAAATAACTTTATTAATGATAAATAATCAAAAAAAACATGTATATTAATAATTATTGTCTAAAAATCATAGACATTATTTTTTTAAAAATATTTAGTAGTGAATATTCGTACAAGTTGTGATGAATTATAGATGATTTTATTTTCTCATAATGAACTTGATTTTCATGACTATTCTACTGATTGTTGTGTTGGTTTTCTTGATTTAGTAAATCCATCTTATAATAAAAATACAATACTAAAGAGAAGACAAATAGAAACATATTATTCCAAATTTATGAATTCATTACACAAAATAACAAAGAAACATAATATCAAAATTGTAGAAAATGAAGACGATTGTATATTGTTGTATTCTCCATCAACTTCAAATACTGAAAATATTAAACCATTTGAAGATTTTTTCACTTGCATTTATACAATTAATGATGAACTTGACAAAATTAATAAAGATCTCTTTAACAACAATCTTCCTCAACTTAACTATCGAATTAGTGTTGATTATGGGGATGTAGACTTATCTTTAGAAGATGAATATAGTCAATTAGGGTCATTTGGCACAACTGTTAATATTTGTTCGCAAATAGATTCAATATATAATCAAAGTGAAATTAGTATTGGAGAAAAATTGTACAAAATTTTGGAATCATTATTATTTGATCCATGTTATAAATATCAATTAAAAATTAAGAACAATGAATTAAATTAAATAATCAACTATTTTAGAATCAAATAATGAATTAAAACTATTTGCTTTATAAAACAAATTATTCGCTACTAATTCAATAATATCTAAAATACTATTTCTTATTTTTCATATTATTAATAAAATATAAAACAATGTGTACATGAAACGATTGAATTCAATTATAAATATTTTAATAGGTTTTATTCGGTAAAATTTATCATTATTGACACAATGTTATATTTGCGGTTCTAGATTTGCTGATTTGGATTGTAATTCTTGCAACAATAATGTCTGTTCATCATGTTATTCTACTTCTAAAGAAAAGTGTGTAAGGTGTATAAAGATTAAAAAAACTTCTAGTTTCATTCGTAGAAATTTACATTATATTCTTATGTTTGTTGCTCTCTGGTTTTTCGTTTCTGGTTTATATCCATTCCCTTATTATTATGCAGTTGGAATCCCTGTGGATTTTGGAATTGTTCAGCCAGTTTTTATTGCAACTGCCATTATGATGATTCCATTTATATTAATGATGATCGCTTGGAAAAAAAAGTCAAGATAATAACCACAAATTATCAAATATTTAAATGAATATATTAGTTTATTTATTATTTTTTTAATATATTGAAAATATCTCTTGTTTATGATAAAGGATCTATTCTTATTTATGGAATAGGACAAGTTCCTTTTGCAATATTTGATCCACGAACAAATCAATTACGTGCACAGGCATTACATTATTCAAATATTTTATCTTATCTGGACCAAAGCGATTTACAATATGAAGATAAAGTTTTAGATCTTATTCCTACACAAAAAATGTCTATCGACGAGGGAACAAAATTATCACTCAAGACTTATCAAAAGAAAGCTATATCGAATTGGATTAATGCTGGAAAAAGAGGTTGTATAGTTTTACCAACTGGTTCAGGCAAAACAATTATAGGAATTAAGATAATTGAACATACTAATCAACCAACTCTAATTATTGTACCAACAATTGAATTAATGAACCAATGGTCAAAAACATTATCAAGATATTTTCCATCAATTACAATAGGTAATTTGGGTGGTGGTGAATACGATTTACAAAGTATTACTGTTTCCACTTATGATTCTGCATATATTAAATCACATTTATTTGGGAATAAATTTTCTTTAGTGATTTTTGATGAATTACATCATTTAGGTGCCCCTGGTTACAGAACAATTGCAGAGCAACTTTCATGTCCTTATCGATTAGGTTTAACAGCTACATTTGAACGAGAAGACAATTATCATACAAAATTTTCAAAGTTGGTAGGAGGAATAGTATATCAATCATCTCTTAAGGAATTAACAAAAGAAAAACATCTAGCATCTTTTGTAATTGAACGACGTTATGTAAAGCTATTATCTTCTGAAATGAAAGAATATCAAAAATACAATTCGTTATATAGATCCTTACTAAAAGAGTTAGGTATTAATCTAGGCGGAATACTAGGATTTAAAAAACTTGTTTTTTTGTCTGGCAAAAATAAAAAAGCTAGAGATGCACTTTTAGCAAGAAATCATGCGCTAAATATAGCATTAAATAGCAAAGCAAAAATTAATGAATTACGTAAAATTTTGTCTAATAATATAGGAAAAAAAACTATTATTTTTACACAACATAATAAATTAGTATATAATATTTCGAATGAATTTTTGATACCTTTTATTACTCATAAATCGACAAAACAAGAACGTGAAGATGTATTAGACAGATTTAAAACTGGAAAGTATAACACAATAGTTACTTCCAAGGTACTAGATGAAGGAGTAGATGTTCCCGATGCAGAAATTGGAATTATTGTAAGTGGTACTGGAAGTAAAAGAGAGTATGTACAACGTTTAGGTCGATTATTACGTAATATCTCAAATTCGAACAAAGAAGCCAGATTAATTGAATTAATATCTTCTGAAACTCAAGAAGTCAACACTAGCATCAAAAGAAAACGAGCTCTAAAATCTATATAATTTCACAATATCAGAATTATTATAAAGATGATGAAATTCAATATAATATCAAATAATAATGTTTTATTACATTTTTTATCGTATTTTTATGTCTCCTATATTTGGAAAAATTTCATTTAACCTAGATATATTTGGAAATAATTCTGTTGACGGAAAAAATATTTCTATTATTGCTAACAATACTGCTAAAATACCCATTATCATTATATTGATTCGAAAAACTTCTTTAGCTCTTTGCTTCTCATAATATTTTCTAGGGGATACACCTTTTATCAAAAATATTCCCATAAATCCAATTATAATTCCTATTATATTTGACATCAAAACTAGAAACGATCCATAAGCTATCTCAAATGAACCTATACCAACTCCTATCCCACAAACAGCTGCAGGAGGAACTAAAGCTACTGCAATTGCAACACCTACAATTATTTCAAAACTTGAAGTTAGTATTGCTAAACCTCCTCCTATTCCTAGAACTATTGCAAATATGATTAATAATGGACTGACATTTACTCTAGATTGAATTTCTGGTGTAATTGGTATTTCTATAAATAATGATATTATAAATGTCATAAGAGCTGCTAATGCTATTGATGATGCTAACATCTTGATTGCAAATATAATGGATTTATTTATTTGTGTCCGTCTACCTAGTATTGAATTTAAGGAAAATGATGATATTGGACCAATTAAAGGTGATATTAACATTCCCCCAATTATCACTGCTACGTTATTGGTGATCAATCCTACTAATGCCACTATGGTAGCTATTAAAATCATAATCAAAGTGTCATTTTGTTTTGAAAAGAACGAATCAGTTTTTACTATTAAAGATTCAATTGGACCATCGTGTTTATTTGATTTTATCTCTATTTTTTTCTCATCAATATATGATTTTAGTAATTTTGTTAAATATTCTGAAATAGTTGATTCCGTTTTATATTGAGTAATGACATTTATTCTTTGTTTTGTATCTAATTTTGCAGAAATTAAATCTATCAATATTGATATAATTTCTTTTGGAGCTATTATGATATAGTGAATACATGCTACATCATATGATTCTCCATTCGTTTTTATGTAATGAATTGAATACTCTTTAAGTATTTCTTCTATATCTTTTGATTGATTTGGATATACAGTTACTTCAATTCTTTCTGATGAAATACCAATATGTGGTTTTTTAACTGACTTGTCTTCCTTATTTTTTTCATCTTTAACAGCAGAAGATGTTTTATCGTCTTCATCATTTTTCTCAGATTTCCTTTCAAATGGTAAACGCACTTTACAACTATACTTAACAAAATCATGAAAGCATTTTTATCTTATGGTTTTTACTGATTAGTAATTATAAAATAATTAAATTATTTATATTTATTATATCTAATACTTTTTGTTAAATATATTTGGCAAATAATAATGGTATAAATTCTAATATCAAATATGTAAAACATCCTTTGATCAAAAAAAATTCTATTGAATTTAGATTATATCAAAAAAATATCGTTAATCTATCTAAAAATAAAAACACCATGGTTATTCTACCAACAGCATTAGGTAAAACTGTTATTTCTGCTTTAATTTGTGCGGATATTATGTATAATTATAAAAAATTAAAGATTCTAATAATGGCTCCTACAAGACCATTAGTTTTACAACATATGACTTCCTTTTCATCTTTTCTACAAATATTAGATGAACAAAAAATCATGATGACGGGCAAAACCTCCCCAATTTTGAGAAAATCAATTTGGAAAAATGAATTTATTAAATTAATTTTTGCTACTCCTGAAATTGTAAAGAACGATATTTTAAAAGATAGAATAAATCTAAAAGAATTTGGTCTTATTGTTTTTGATGAATCTCATCGAGCAGTAAAAGATTACGCTTATACCTTCATTGCAAAAAAATATCTTGAATCAGTACAAAATCCTATTATACTTGCTATGACTGCAAGTCCAGGTTCAGATAATGAGAAAATTGAACAAATCTGTGAAAATTTGAATATTGAACATATTGAATATAGAAATGAAGAAGATCTAGATGTTAAACAGTATATTAATCCTATCTATCTACAATGGAAATGGCTTGATCTTCCCGATATCCATGTTACTATATCAAGATCACTTAAATCTATGTTGAATGAAAAACTTTGGTGGTTATCTTCAAGAGGATTGCTAAAAAAGAAAAACATTGACTATGTATTTAAAAAAGATCTTATTGACCTTGGAGATGTATTAAAACAAAATCTAAAATTCTCTAATCCTCAAAACCAGGGTTCATTATTTTATGCAATACTCACACAATCAGCCGCACTTTCCTTAATGTATTGCATAGAATTAATTGAAAGTCAAGGATCCTTTTCCTTGAAAACTTTTATAAAAAGAATGGAAGACAGTGATGGAAAATCTCATTCAATGCTTCTCAAAGATCCTAGAATGATGGAAATAAGGAAAAAATTATTGCAAAATAATATTGACCATCCAAAAATTGAATATATTGTAGATTTATTAAAAAATAATACTAGTTATAATAAAAAAGAAGTATCAGACAATAGTACAAATAATTCAATTATTTTAAATAAACAATCAAAAGTATTAATTTTTACTCATTATAGAGATACTGCAAAACATATCGTAGATATTTTAGGAAAAAATGGTATCAAATCTTTTAGATTTGTAGGGCAAGCAAGTAGAGAAGATGATATTGGAATGAAACAAGATGAACAATCACGTATTTTAAATTCTTTTCGTAACGGTGAATTTAATGTATTAATTGCTACCTCTATAGCCGAAGAAGGATTAGACATTCCAGAGGTTGATTTAGTTATATTTTATGAACCAATATCTAGCGAAATTAGATATATTCAGAGAAAGGGACGAACTGGAAGAAAATCTAAGGGATCTGTAGTTATTTTGGTTGCAAAGGATACTGTTGACACTCGTATTTTATATGCAAGTAAAAGAAAGGTAGAGAAGATGAAAATGTTACTAAATACCATCAAGACTAAATTGGAACCTATAGATAGACAAATTATAAAACCTGATCCTTATACTGAAAATGAATTGAATCAACTTTATTTAATGATTAAAAAACAGAAAGTTCTTGATAATTCTAAAATTATGTTGAATGAAGAAGAAAACAATATCAAAGAAAGGCTTCTTTCTTCAACATATTCTTTTAGTAAATCTAATAAAAAAATAGTAAATAAAAATAAAATATTATCTATAGAAAATAATGATGATTCTAAATTTTTAAAAAGACAAATAGATCGAATTAGTAGATTTATTTATAAGGAATTAGTAAAAACATATACTTCCAAATCATCATCACCATATCAAAAATTAAACAGAACTTATTTTCATGAAAATATTAATATTGATCTAGATATTGTAGATGAATCTTTAAATCAATTAGAAAAAAAGAAATTAATTAAATTTACCAACAATGATGTTATTGATCTATTATATTCTAATAATATTAACAATAAACTTAATGATAATAAATATAATGATGTTAATCTGAATAACAAAAAAAATGGTTGTTATGACATTTGTGTTGAAAAAATTATTTCTGGCAAAGCAATAGTACTAGTCAATGGTAAATGGCATGCTACATTGAATCACTATGATTATGAAGGTCCAAGAAATCTTTTAAAACGAGGTTCTGAATTTAAAGCTCATTCTGAATTATATTATAATACAGACGGAATATTTTGTGTTAGAATCAAAGAAATTTTATTAAATTAAATAAATTCAAACAAATATTAATCTAAAATTAAACAATGTTCATGTAATTGTTTATAATATATCTTTTATGAAATATATTCTTATTAAATCATAAATTAATAAAACAATATTAATATTTAAAAATATATACAGATTACAAACTTTTAACAAAGGCAATATTATCAAATTTTATATATATGAAATAAATATGATGTATTTTTAATATAATTTATGAGTGGACGAACTACTCAAGATAATAAAGAAATAAATCCAACAGAATTAAAACATAAAATAGATAATTCAGAAGATGTTTTTCTCCTAGATGTACGAACACCACAAGAATATAATTCTTGGAAATTATCTTACAATGAACATGAAAATCCTAAATTAATTCCAGTAGATCATTTATTTAATAATGCTAATAATTTACAAGACGAGATTCCAAAAGATAAAGAAATTATTACTATTTGTGCCCATGGACAGAGATCATTGATGGCAGCAAAACTTTTAACAAAATTAGGTTATAACGTTAAAAGTGTAAAAGGTGGAATGGCCGGTTGGAACAAAGTTTATGATATTTCAGAAATTCCTATTCCAGATAAAGCTCCATTTAGAATATGGCAAATTAGAAGAGTATCGAAAGGTTGTATTAGTTATGTTATTTCTTCAAGAGAGGATAATAATGCAATAGTTATTGATCCAAGCCGTGAAATCAATGAATCTTTCCAAAAACTTTCTACTGATTATGATCTAAAAATAACTAAATTAATTGATACTCATCAACATGCAGATAATGTGTCTGGAATATGGGAATTATCTAAATTACTTTCAACCGAATCCAATAATGTTGTAGTATATTTAAGTTCATATGAAGGATACGAATTAGATAAAAATGAACTAAATTATAAACTCATGGCTAATGGAGACAAAATATCTGTTGGTAAAAATGTAATATTAAATGTTATACATACACCAGGGCATACAAAAGGAAGCATGTCATTCTTCATAGAACATAAAAAAAATACAGATAGTACAAATAATGATCTTCATAATGATAATAATTTATCTCATTACTTGTTTACAGGTGATTCCTTATTCATCGATGGTGTAGGTAGACCTGATTTACGAGACCAAGCTGAAGAGTTTGCAGGATTTTTACATGAAACCTATAATAAAATAATTTTCAAATTTCCAGAAAATACTTTGATTTTACCTACGCATTTTAATGTAACCTCTATTTCATTAAAACATGAAGTTCCGTTATATGATACACTTGGATCCTTAAGAAAAAAAATAAATCTTCTTTCTATGAATAAAGATGAATTCATTAATTCTATCACAAAAACTATTCCACCAAAACCATCAAATTATCAGATAATAATTTCTATCAATAAAAAAATGAAACCATCATTACAAGCCCAAATACCTGATTTAGAAGCAGGCCCAAATTCCTGTGCAATTTCGTTGAAATCATAAAAATTTTACTTGGCAAATATACAAATTAATAGCCATACCTAATATTTTAATTTTTTAAATATTAGCAGAAATATTGATATTGTCATATTTATTTACTTTATGTTATTTTGTTCTTAAAAATAAGAATTAATAAATATATTTATAAAGTTGAATTTATTTTAATATTCTTAAGTATTATAATCAATATATATTGTAAAACAATATTATACTAAATCTTCAAATTCAGATTTTGGTATATCCAATATATAAAATGATGTAAAACATATTATAAATATAATTAACAAAACAACAACATTACGAGAGACATGACTATGGAATAATTTAAAAGATTTAGAGAACAAAATTCAAAAGTCATTAATTCGAAAAATATTATGCCAATAAAAAATCGTTATTATTGAAATTCATAATATTAATGTGAGTGTATAATACTAGGAATTTAATTCATGTGGTAGAATAATAAAAATTTAGTGAGATGAACAACTATTTATGCTCTATTGATTGTTTTTAGATTTTACTAAAATTTCACAATCCGCTGTTAATGCAGTGCCATCTACTCCTACTGTAATTAAATGTAATCCTGGTAAAGTATCTTTCGGTATTTGGAATTCGATCGAACTATTGCCAAAATTATCAGTTATGCTATTTGTAATCAATCTCGGCCCTAATAAAGCATGTATCTCACTGTCAGGCAAAAGACCAGAAACATTAACAATAGTTTTCTCTCCTACAATTGCTAGTTCTTTGATATAACATTGAGGATATATTGCCTCGGCCAATATAAGTGGAGGATTTTTTACTTTACTAAGAGAATCTACTATAGTACCGTTTGATTCAACTAGAACTTGTACGTTAAATGGATGATTTAATTTTATAATATTTTTTGAATTATTTACTATTACATTTACAGTATCGTATAAAGGTTTTTTTTGTAAATCAGAGTAAATATCGGATTTTAAACCATGAATAGTAAAAGTTTGTAATTTAGGATCAACTGGAATATTTTCTGTAATATTATTACCACTATCTGAAATTAACCAACTAGTACCCACTATATTAGAATTATTCATAAATTGACTTTTAATAAATTTCATAGTTATTACCAAATCAATACCAGTAAAATCGTTTACTGGAATTTCTATGTTTTTTATCGTTGTAATATTTCCTCCTGTAAATTGATTATTATCTGAATCTACTAGTATCCAGTACTGAAGTCCACTCTCAGATTTTTTAATTTTTTCTGGTAAAATGCCTAAAAATTGTATTCCATATGCAACAACATTGTGTTTCTTATCAAAGGTAACTTTAACAATGGATATATCTTCAAATGAATTTAATCTTTCATTTTCTTTAATATCATCTACACGTATACTCCTAACTATATCGCCTGGAAAAACCTTAGGCTTATCAAATTCAGCAGGACTTGTGAACAGCAACTCCATTATTTGAGGATTAGGGACATTTTCAGCATTATTTCTTAATATCTCTACTTCTTCATCGTTTAAATTTATATTACTTACTTGTCCCATAGGCCCTTCATGAATTTGACATCCATTCATTAAAGCTAAAACCTCTGAAATATCTCGATGTGAGGATATTCCTAAAGTATGTCCTAATTCATGTCCTAATGCCTGATCAAAAGGATCTTTGTTCCAAATATCTTCAGGAGGTGGACATGTATCAGTAACATCTATGTTAGTACTAAGCCCAGGAATCATATATCTATTATCTATGATCAAAAAGAATCCGTCATATGGAGAATCACAAAATGTGTCTGAGTCATTATCAGTACAACCTCCAAATCCTATTATATCTAGTACTTCTCCCGAAGAATTTGTAATAAGATTAACATTTATTCCTAATATACCGGGAAAAATACCTGATTTATTCTTGGTAATATTCTGCCATTCAAGGAGACATTGATTAATCATTTCTGATGCTTCAGTTGATGAAAAAAGATTCAGATCTCCGATCATACGTACAGATTGTTCTGGATCATTAATTATTGGAAAAGTAAATGAATTAAAGAATGGATTGCTTAATGCTGATCGAAATGTAATTCCTGCTTGATCTAAAAAGATATTTTCTGTTACACGTTCATGTCTTCTCCACAAAACATCTTCAGTTGTTGTATCACTACCACCCCAAGGATTAGGAATGTTTGGAGAATTAGCCGCGTGACTGCCAGTAACTGCACACCATGCAATAGGTACACGAATTATATGTCCTGAAGCAACATTATTATTAATCCATGCATCTATTGCATTGACTTTTTTAATACCAATTAAATTGAATGCTGAAACTTCTAACAATAAAAGTATCAATCCAAATACAAGATATTTACTCATTTTTCTTGTTGAAATTCTTGTTCTTACACAATAATTCATTTTATTAATGTTCTTAATCGAATTTATTTAAAGAATTTGTTAGATTTATTAATGTTGATACATAACATATTATAATGATATATTTTGTATCTGAGTTTTATTTATTAAAAATAAAATACATGGAAAACTTTAAGAAGTACGTACACAATTACATCATATGAATGATGTTAATGAATGCATGGATTGTTGTAATAAGACATTTTCTTCTCCATTCGACTTAAGCCAAGTTTCTCATTATAAATTTCACATGGGACATAAGTGTAATATTATAGCTGTATATGCAATAAATAACAAGATATCTTTGACAATAAGTTATGATTGTGGAGTAACATTTACAGATCCTATAGAAATAATGAATATTGACGAAAAAATAGTAACAATTCAAATCGCTTCTGGTTTTTCTCAATATGTAGTAGCTATAATGGAAACAAAAGGAAACAAGAATATAAAGAAAGCAGTGAGTGGTTTTTTACCTTCTGATAAATCTGTTGAAAATAATGTATCGCAAACAAATTTACCTAAATCTGAATTTAGTTATAAGCAATGTGAAACATTTGTACCACAAGAAGATGAGAATCTTATTGATGTTTCATTAGGTTTTCGACCTCTCAAAGACGGAAAACCTGGCGAAGTGGAATCTGTAGACTACGTATTTATTAATCGTCCTAATGACCAGGTATTGATAAAGTGTTTTGGTCATGGTTGTATAATAAAGGAATGATATAAATTCCTTCATCATAATACATTTTTTATTGTTGTTCTATGTAAGAAATATTAATATCGTAATTTGATTATGAATATTAAAAATATAAATTACTAAAGTTCTTTAAGAAGATTTATTTTTTAATTCTTTAATAACACTTTCTATATACATCTTTAATTCATCTTCATCAATATGATCATCATCATTTTTATTTAATTCGATATTTTTCATGATTTTATTTGTAGTTTTTCTTAATTCTTTCTCCATTTCAGCTGAACTAATAATATTTAATAATTTTGAATCTTGCGCGACTTGATAAATAGATTTCCTCAATTTAATGTCCCGGGCAATGAATATTGCAGATGTAGATATTCCAATTAGGATCAAATACGATGAAAAAATAAGAATGGTTGCAGAAGCTATTCCATCAGGTGGATATGGGGCAAACGATAGTGTATTTAACTGATTCGCACTAAATAATAATGCAAAACCTATTCCAGTATAAATTAAATATTCTTTTATTAATTTGTGATATTGAAATAATTTAGAAGTTTTCCAAAATACCATTCCAAAAATAATTCCCCCTACTGGTTTACTTAAAGAAAAAATAAGAGTTATCCATATAGAAATAAAAATTGGATTTGTAAAATCAAAGGAAAATAAAAATTTATAGATAGTATTTTGATAGAAATAACCAGTCAAAAAATAGATTAAAGGCACTATGATAATTAGTGAATACTTTATTTGCATTGATAACTTGGATTTAGATGAATAAAGTACTATCGTTGTAGTAATCCATATACCCAAAAATGAAATAATAGTAGATAGGCCCGAATAAAAATTTAGAGTTTCATAAAGTTCAGTAGAAATATTCATAATTCCTCCTAAATATTCTTTAATTTGATCTGGTCTCACGAATATACTAATATTTATAACAATATTACTTATGATAAAATTGAATATTAACAAACTAAATGATAGACAATAAGATAATGTAATAATTTTTTTATTAATTCTATACCAGTTGAAAAATAAAATAGCAGTGTGAATTAATATTAAAGTTGAAATACCATAACTTATAATAACTACTAACATTAAAAGTAAACTATCGTAATAATCAAAGTAAGATATCTGAATAATTATGAAAGTAACTATAAATATTAACAAACATTGAGATATTAGTGTATAAATAAAAGGTAATTTAAATTTATTTAGCCATTTTTTTGGTAATAATTTTTTGATATGAACTATAATTAATACTTCCAAAATTAAGCAACTTATAGATATTATAGCAAAAGCATATTTCTTGAATTCTACCGAATAAGATACATTTAATAAATCATAAATTTTGATAATAGATGTATCTAATAAAATAAATGATAGAAAACATAATAATACTAAAAAAATATAATGCTTTCTTATGTATTTCAGCATTATTTTCTCAACAAATTAACTTAAATCTAAACAAATATATATATCATATTGATGTCTATATTATTTGATTTGGAAGTCTAAATATATTTATGCATTTCTTTTACTAATTCTTTCCTCATCTGTATTACTAAATTTTATTATTAATGATGGTGAGGCTGAAGTTAATAATACTATTAGCTTTTTTCCACCCGGAAGTAATGTGTACGGACTATCTCCTGCTGACCTAGTCAAAACTTATTGGAAAATCTTCTTATCCATCCCTTCATCGGAACATCCATGGATAGATAATACCGGAGAAAAATGTACTTACGGTCAAGACCTAGAAAATACCTCAGTATTTTATTTACCTACTATGGGTGAGGGCACGTTAGAAAGAACATGTGTAATTCCATCTGGATTATCAATTCTTATACCCATAATTATTGGAGAAGCTTCTTTTGCAGAATTTCCAGAATTGAAAACAATAGAAGAACTTCATCAGACTGCAAGTATGGATGCAGATCAAATGGATAGTTATTATCTCAAAGTTAACGATACTAAAGTAAACATAGATTTATCGAAATATAGAATCCATACAGAAGCTTTTGATGTAACATTTCCATCTGATGCGCTATTTGGAGCCGAATCTGGACTAACAATGGTTGTAGCTGATGGTTATTATGTTCCAACTAAAAAGTTAGAAAAAGGTACTTATAAGATTAACTTTGGCGGTAATATTCCAAATATATTCTTATTTGATCTTACATATAATTTAATTGTAAAGTAATTTGTAACATATTTAAGCAAATATTTACTAATATTATTTCTCTATCACATATAGATATAACATGTTAACTCGTCTCAATATATGATCGCCTAGAATAGTGTAAAATCTTGAAATGATAGAGTTTTGTTGAAAGCAGATTTTAACCACTTTTCATTTCGTTATATTCATAAACAAATAACATTTTCGAATTTTTTTGAATTTTCTCATATTGGTCTAAAAAACTATAAAATTAAACTAATTAATCGAGTTCTATAATATGATTATAAATATTTTTTTAAAACATGAAAAACATCATAAACTATAATTATAATATTCCAAATAATTCTTTAACACTGTGAATTAGATCTTTTTCTTTTCTTTATACAATATATCTATTTGATAATGAAGCATATGTTTGTGTTGCATTAATATTTCGTAAATCATCCAATTATCTTCTGTCTCGTTAATTATTGCAGCTAATTTGTTCATGGCAACTTTTAATGTAACAATAGCTTTATCAAATGATTTTTGTGTTTTTGTATCTATATCAATGATTTTGTTCTGAAAATCAACAATTTCATCTATAGATAGTTCAGAGTTTTTTAATTCATCTTTTAAACCTCTTACCATTCTTGAAGAAAACTTTCTTTGTTTGATTAATTCGGCTAATTTGGATTGTTGTTGTTTATCTTTAAATGATAATAATTCTTCTGCGGTACTTGGATTTAATGAATAATCAGAAATTGATTCAATGATATTTTGTGGTAAATCTAGTAATCGTATTCTTTTATCAACATAGCTTATGCTTTTCCCAATCTTTGAAGACAATTCGGAAATACCGCCCCATCCATAGTCTGATACATATTTTTTAAATGCCATAGCCTCATCTATAGGATCAATACTTCTAGAATGAATATTTTCTACAAGTGAGATTTCATATGCATCTTTATCATCAAGTTCCATTACATTACATAAAATTTTTCTCCAGCCTAATTTTTTACACGCAAGATAACGTCGTGTTCCCGCAACTATTTCATAATATGGAGTATTTGTTGTTCTAACTATAATAGGTTGCAAAAGTCCTTTTTCCATAATGGAAACAAATAATTCATTAACTCCAATAGAAACATCACGTCTGTATGAATATTTAGATAATTTGATTTTGGAAATATCCACATTTTCTAAAATCCCAGAGATATTATTGGATGTAGAATTAATCTTTTGCATGACTATCATTATAACTAATATTATATAATAGTAATGTACATTAAATTAATTTTAATAAAAATATGATAATTAAGATTCTAATTTCTTTATCAAATCATTTAAGCGTTCAGAAAATGGATGATTGGGATACTGTAGTGATGTCAAGAATTCTTTTTTGCTAAACTGAATGTCACAATAACATGGGATTTTAGAGATAACATCCATCTTTGTAGATGTTGATAATATTTGACATATGTCATCATCATCATCTTTATTGTTATTGTTAGCATTGGAAAAATCCAGTTTTACATCATGATTATTATGATTGCTTTGAATTCTATTATTGTGTGTATAGCCAATAGTTTGATCATTATTATTGGAAGAATTAGGAACAGTGCAATAACCAGCTACTCTATTAAACAATAGAACACAGCTTGTACCAAATTTTGTAAATGAATCATAAATATTTCTCACCATTCTTTGAGTCCCTTCTATATCTAAATCGCCCATTTTTAAAGTTAATATAACTAGATCTGATATTGCTAATGAATTAATTGACCAATATCTTATTCCAGGACTTGTATCTAAAATAACATAATCTGCATTTTTTTTCATAATTAGCTCTTCTCTTAATGCAATGAAATTTCTAAGAAATTGCAGTTGAGTTTTTTCTTGTTTTGAAATTCCAGAATCTAATGAATAAATATCTTCCTTATTTCCACTAGAAAAACATACACATAATTTACCTCCATTATCTACTCGTAATTTATCAGTAAGATCAACATAAATATCATCAACCGAAGCATTTCCCTGAAGATAGTTATTAATCCATTTCTTTGGTGTAGTATTAAAATATGTATCCAAACTAGGTGCATATACATCTACATCAAGCAAAAAAACTACGTTTCCTTTTTCTACTAAAGATGCGGCAAAATTTGCAGCTAAAGTAGTTTTGCCAGTTCCACCTTTATAAGAATGAAATGCTATGCAACGACTCAATTGTCATATATTATTCATAATATGTTATAAAGCTAATTAAAATTTAATGGATTTAATGTGGTTCACCAAATCCTTTATGCTAATAGGTTTTTGGATATAGCATTTTTGATCCATACCAGGATATTCTTCTACTAATGATTGGTAATAAGTTTTGAACGATGTAATAAAACAAACACGCAAAGAATTGTCTAGTTTATTCAATTCTTGAAATAATTCGAAACCGTTCATAGATGGCATTCTAATATCAATTAGTGATAAATCATAGTGATTGGATTTGAAATTCTTAAGTGTTTCTTTAGGATCGGTAAATGCATCAACTTGAAAACCATTTGATTCTAATCCAAGTTTAAATGTTGTAGTAGTTCCAGGATCATCATCAACAATCAGTATTTTCTTCTTAGCTTCCTGCATTATTATTATATACTTTTTATGTATCTATTTAATATTGCTGATAAAGATAATCCAGTGTTCAATTTACTTTCAAAGTTATATTTTATTATCTTCTATCGATAGGTAAAATTACATTAAAAGTTGCTCCTTTACCATCTTTATTATTATTAGCCCATATTTTTCCACTATGTGCATCAATTATACTTTTACAGATATACAAACCTAATCCAATACCTGATTCTGATCTGGTAACAAATTTATTAAAAATCGATGATTTAATCTCATCTGTAATACCTATTCCTGTATCTTTAATTTGAATTAAAATATATTTGTCATCTATATAGGAATCTAGAATTATCTCTATTTTTCCATTAGGAGTAAATTTGATCGAGTTAGAAATAAGATTGTATATAACCTGGTTTATTTTCAAAAGATCTATATTCATCATAACAGAAGATTTTGCAAATCTCGGTATTATTTTTATATCTTTTGTTTTATAAAGCAAGATATTTTGAGCTTCAACAATAGAATTTTTAAGAATCTCAACAAGATCAACATTTTCAATATTTAAATTTAATAATTGTCTATCTATTTTGGACATCTCCAATAGATTATCCGTTAGGTTAGTTAATTTTTTAGCACTTGTTATTATTACATTCAACAAATCTTTTTTAGCAGATTCATCAATATTATCTCTATCTCTGATTAATTCCGCAGAATTAATAATTGGAGATAAAGGACTTCTCATATCATGTGCAACAACACTTATGTTTTCATCTTTGAGTTTCAGTTGAGTATAAAGTTCTTCTATTTCTCGATATAGATTCGCTTGTTGCCAAAGGCTTTCAAAAATAACTACATAATACAAAACTGTCTGCTTACTATTTGAATATGTAGATATTCCTATTGCGGAAGAAGAATTACCTGCATTATCATTATCTATTTCTACAGCTAAGGAGTGAACTCTGTCTACTACAATTACAGAAAGTTTCATTTGAATGGTTTCAGCCAAATATCTTATTTCTATATCCAAATCAGTTTTAAGAGATCTAGCTATGTTTTCGATTTTATTATTATATGGAGTTAATATTCGTATTTTGATATTGTTATTAGATGTTTTAAGACTTTCCAGTATATCATAACCTTTTTCACCAATTGCTGTTCTGTAGAAGGAATTAAATGTAGAAAATATGATAAGGATTTCATTTTTTGCATCTTTAGCTATTTTCTTACTGATTTCTAATGTTTCTATTGGATTTTTGATAATACATATATTTGAATCAATGTTGTTATCTTTATTTGGCACATTATCTGTTATTATGTTATTAAGTGGATCAGAAATATACTCTTTTTCAGAAACTGAAAAATTAGTAGAATAAACAGATCTTAATCTTTGAAACATAGTCATACAGTCATTGGTATCAAAATAATATAATTTATTATTTAGATCTACAGAATATGCATGATTATCACTTAGTATGAATGGTTTATAACATAAAGGGCATTTTGTATATTTAATATCCCCATCCATCATAAAATTAATCCTACAAGTATACATTAATAAAATGTAGTTATTAAATAATTTGACATTAAATATTATTAAGATGATCAAAAAAAAAGTCTTTGTTATAAACATCTGATAATTTATGAAAAATTACAACACAATTCTTATTATGTATAAAATATTTTATATTTTTTCCATTTCTAGAGTATGTCAATCTTTTTATCTCTTGTGTATTATGAATAGATCTCCCACAAACTATACAAATATGTTTATTATTTATCAGTATTATTTAATTCTCAATTTTAATTTATAAGTATTTGTTTTATTATTTTAATCCTCTATATCAAATCAATGTTTATTATAAAAGGCAAATATATCCAAAAGCTTTTACTAAGATTTTTTACTAAGATTTTAGATTACAAAATATTATAATTTATTTTTTTGTCTAGTTGTCAAATATATTTAATAGAATAAAATAATATATCAATAATATGGATATTGTCAATAAGGCTTTAGAAATAAATTTCATAAATCAACATATTTATGTTTTATATCTCATAAAATTAGTTTATTTTATAAATGGACGGTCTTTATAGTAAATGACATTTTTTTCTTCAGCTCAAGGAATAAAATTTTATGGAGATTCTTTAAATTGCTGTATCGGTTTTCTTGATCTAGTAAATTCCACTAGAAATGTTATTGCCATAACTGATAATAAAAATATCAGAACATATTATTCAAAATTTATAAATTCCTTATATAAAATAACTAAAAAATATGATATAAAAATTATAAAAAATATTGGTGATTGTATTTTCTTTTATTCTCCTGCTACTAATAATACTGAATATATTAAACCATTTGAGGATTTTTTCACATGTATTTACTCTATCCTCGATAAACGTGACCAAATCAATAAAGAACTGTTCGAATCTAATCTACCTGCATTCAATTATCGAATTAGTATCGATTATGGAAAAGTAGAATTAGCTTTAGTTGGTGAGTACAGTCAATTAGATTTATTTGGTACAGCTGTTAATATTTGTTCTAAAATCAATTCTATATCTAATCAAAACGCAATTAATATCGGAGAAAAGCTATATAGAATTTTAAAATCTTTATCTTTTGATAGATATTATGATTTTACACCAATTGATGAATATTGGTTACCAAATAATCAGCCTTATTCCTTATATAATGTCAATAGAAAAACTTTAGAAAATTTTAATAATTCTTTATCTAGTCAACATGTTAATTCACAGTATGTAAATACAAATATAAATAAAAATCCAAACTCTTTCAATTGTCGTACAACAATTGTTCTAGTAGAAGACAATGAAGATGATCTTTTTTGTTATAAATTGTTTCTAAAAGAACTTGAATGCAATATAGTATCTTTCAATGATTCTATTAAAGCATTGAAATATGTTCTTTCAAATATTTTTAGCATGAATATTATTGTTATTACTGACATACGAATGAATTCTTTGAATGGATTACAATTATATCAAAAACTCAAATTGATTAAACAAGATCTACCAATCATTTTTGTAACTGCTTTGGATATAACAAATGAATTGAGAAGTATTATACCTAATATGTCTGGGGATCAAGTATTGCGTAAACCTGTAGATAAAAAAAATTTTTTAAATAGTGTAAATAAATTCATACACAATGTAAAGTAAATAAATTAAAGATTATTAAATTGAAGTTTTAATATTCAATGATGATATTACAATAAATATTGAAAAATGTAAATAACTAATCAATTTATTTTTGATTTTTTTATATTTTAATTTTAGTGTTAATGACATAATTATACATTGTTAATATCAATAACATCCTATTCAGTTTCTTTGCGCTTAATTTTCAAGATTTTATAATTTATCCTCTAATTATGTGAATTCTCATTACTATTGTCTATTTATATTTACAAAATTATTTTGATTATTTTTTATTTTGAATAAAATAAAATACACAATTATATGAATAATATTAAGATAAATTCAATTATACTAATTTCAAAAAATGAATAATCTATTATATATGGCATATATTTCTTCGATTGAATATTTTAAAAATAACATTCTTCAAAATTTAATATTTTTCGACATCGAAAAATTAATCATATTATTATTAAATAATATTTCTAATTACTTTTTTTTATTTATAAATATATAATCATGATAAAGTAAATCAACTAATATATGATGATTCTATCTACAAGGTATAATCAAATACCATTATTGTAACATAAAATTAAATTTTTTTTGAAAAGCACAAACCTAGAGTTTTCAATTATTCAATTTCCTATTAAGATATCACATTACCTATACCCGGAAATTAGATTTCTTGATATTGAATGAGATACCTTTTTCATATAATCCTTTAGAAATGCTTTGTATTATTCCTTCTTGAATTAATCTAAATCGTTCTTGATTTTCTAAAATATCAACAGGAACATCAATCTCAATTTCTGTATGTAATTCTACTCTACGCGTCGAAACCATAGTATACTATCAATTTTATGTGTATTTTACTTTGTTTATTTTAAATATAATTAAAATGGAAAAATGAGAGAAATGAATTGTATTATATTGTATTATATCAATATTATTCAATTTTTAACTTTAGTTAGATTTTTACTATTGTATTAAAAATAAACTATCTCCAAAATTTTAATTATTGATTATTCGTTTTCTTTAAATTCACCTTTCATAATTATTTCAGAAAGTGGTTTTCTATCGGATGGAAACTCTCTTTCTTGCAATTCTTTAGGAAGTTTTTCTTTTGAATCCTGTTTCCCTATTGCAATCATAGCCATTATTTCAAATACCTCTGGAATATTGAGATCTATTCTAGCTTTATTACGATCAAATCCTGCCATTGCATGAGTTACATATCCTTTAGATACAGCTTCAAGAGCTAAATTCTCCCATGCTGCACCTGTATCAAAAGCATGTGTAAAGTAATCTGCTTCTTTATATTCTGATTTTTTTCTTGATATTACAACTACCAACACAGCTGCATTTTTTGTCCATAATCGATTAAATTCGACCATTAAATTGAACAATTTGTTCCATTCTGGAGTGTTTCGTTTCGCATAAATGAATCTCCATGGCTGATTATTGAATTCTGACGGTGCCCATCTTGCAGCTTCAAATAATGACATTAAATCTTTCTCTAAAATTTCTTCGCTTGTCATAGATCTAGGCGACCATCTATTAATTATCAATGGATTTATTTCGTAACTTGTCTGTCTAACATTTTCAGTATTTTCTTTCACAAATCTGATAAAACATTGTCATTATTAAATTAAGATTTAGAAGAGTGAAACAATACTAATAAAAAATATCAAATAGATATTAACAAAAATAGCTTTAAAATATTATATCAGAAGAATTTTAAAAATGAATAGCAAGATAAAAAATTTGATAAATATTCTATTGAAGATCAAATCATTTTCGAATTTTTAAAATAATTAACTAAATATTATAATTTATCTGCAATTTTCATAATAATGTTCATCATACTTAAATATAATATTTTTATTCGTTTACTAAAATGTATAATTATTCTATACTACAAGATAATGAAACAGAGGTCTTACACCATTATGCTAAAAATACTGATATGTATTTACAAACATGGGGAAATTTATCTAATTTAGCTATTCATATGGGCTATTTTGATAAATTAGTCAAAAGTCATGAAGAATCACTGTCAAAAATGAATGAATATCTCTTTAATATTTCTAAAATATCTAAATCTGATAATGTGTTAGATGCTGGTTGTGGTATAGGAGGAACTTCAATTTGGTTGGCCAAGCAACATGGTATTAAAACAACAGGAATTTCTTTGGTAAACGAAGAAATTGAACTTGCAAAAAAATTTGCTAATGAAAATGAAGTAAACCATCTTGTCGATTTTTTTGAAATGAATTATAATTACATGAACTTTTCTAATGGTAGTTTTGATGTGATTATGGGAATAGAAAGTATTTGTCATTCCTTAAATAAAATGCCATTTTTTAGAGAAAGCAATAGACTTCTTAATGAAAATGGGAGACTAATTATTTCAGATTGTTTTCTTCATGATCATACCTTTTCTCATATAGAGAGAAATCAAATAAATAAAATATCTACTGTATATTCTCAATCGCTATGTTCATTTTCAAAAATTAAAGAATTTCTAAAAAATGCTAATTTTATAAATATTTACGTATTTGATATTACTGATAACGTTTTACCATCATATATACACGGAATAAATTATATGAAAAAAATGCAAAAGAATACAGTAGATAGTAAATTAAAAAACAAAATACATGATGAAATATATCGCACTACTTTGGAATTTCAATGCATGACAAAAGGCATAATACGGTATGGCGTAATATACTCAGAAAAAGGTACATAAATATAATCTAATAATACTTTTCAAAATATCTTTAAATTTTTTATTAACTCAAGAAAATAGAAATATAATAATATTATGAATTATGGACAAAAATTTATTATAAGTATTGATTTCACAAATTAATTTTTTTTCAAATATACTAGCAAATACATTATTTCAAAGTTATTTGTTTATATACACTTCATTACAGTTTGAAGAACCCATAATTTTTCAAAAGAAGTTAAATATGGATATGTCACTTGTTCTTTATCGGAATAGAACATATCATATTCTATGTATTTATTGTCAGTTGAAATAAATTTGTAGGATAAACCTAAGATCTGGTTGAAATCTGAAATTATAATGATATCATTATTTTCTAGATTTCTTTCAAACATTCGTAACTCAAAGTTTTTGATGTTTTGAAAATCACTCAAAATTTTATTATCATTTTTTGATGGAACAAGAATTCTAATCCTAGTAGAATTAAACTTTACTTCATTTTTCACGATATTTAAAATTGTTCGTGTCTCTTCTCTATTAATTGAATCAGGAGAACAAATCAAGAGATTAATTTCATTTACGGTATTTTTTATTAACTTACTGATAGATTTTTCTATTGTTTTAAAGTCACAATTTTCTTTCCTATCAAGTTTATATCCAGATCCATTTTCACTTTTTGATATTAAATTATTTTCGTTATTATTTCTACTAGTTCTAAATGAATCGTCTAAACCTTTACTTAAATTACCAGTAAGTTTGTAATACCAGATCAATGCTCCACTTAAAAATAGATACGCGAAAGCATAAATCACATTCCATATTATTTCTGTTTCCCAAAGCAAATCTTCATCTATATTTGATGTATAGGTATAACCAAAATCTGCAATGGTTATTAATACCATTGATGAACAAAATAGTAACCAATGATAGATAAAATGGCTATTTTTAGGTAAATTAATTAATATAATAAAACTGAAAACAAATAACACTACATCTAAAACATAATATATAATATTTATTGAAAATTCAATTATTTGTGAATAAAAATCTACTCCATAACTTAACATTTGAACAGTTGATAATATAGGTATTGCAGAAGATATTAATATAGCAGGTATTATAAATTTTGAATTTATTATTTTATTTTTCTTGATAACTTTTAATGAATTGTAAATATGTCCAATAAGGAAAACATATCCTCCGATATAGAAAATTTCGGCTATCGATGGGTATGGAATAGGTATGTCTAAAATAAACTGATAAAACATATATGTTGACTCGCCTAAAAACCAAAAGATAATACCAATTAATACAAGTTTAAATTTCTGAATTTCTATTTTTTTTCTGTTTGAAACTATTAAAAGTATTGATATTATAGTAGCTATTGCTAAAAATACTGTCGTAGGCAAACTATTGTATTTGTTTGTTTTTTCTACATCTACTAAAAATATTATAGTATATACGTAAATTGTAGTTAAAGAAGAAGCTAAAATAAATCCTAAGAATAAATATTTTAGTTCATATTTAATTTTAAAGAAAACATTTGATTCGATATTTTCAGCTAATTCCAAGGAATATTCACTTTTTCACATAAAATTATTTAATGATTTCCTTTTTAGATGGTTTATGTTGGATTTATTATTTTGATTTTAACATTTTCGAGATCTGTGGCAACACAACTGCTGCAGATTCATTTATTGAAATATCCATATAACTACTCATTATCGTTTGTGTAGGATTTATCTCAATTAAGACTGCATTATTCTCTCTTGCATAATCTGGTAATAAATTTGCAGGTCCAACATTTAATGATGTTCCTATTATAAACATAATATCGCTAGTTGATGCAATCTCTACTGCTTTTGACCATTTTTCTTGATTTAATGATTCTTCAAATAAGATAACATTTGGTTTAAGAATTTTGCCACATTTTTTACACTGAGGAGGTACAGAAAATTTAATATTTTTTACATCTATTTTTTCAGTATAATCACAATGGATACATATTATTTCAAATATATTTCCGTGCAATTCTATTATGTTTTTACTACCAGATCTTTGATGTAACCCATCAATATTTTGAGTCAAGATCCAACTATTTTTCTTTAAATTTTCAATGTTAGATATAGCTTTATGTGCTTCATTAGGATGACAATTATTAATTAATTTTTGTCTATCTATGAAGAATTCCCAGACTAATGTTGGATTGTTAAGAAAAGCAGATAACGATGCCAATTTTGTTGGATCGTGTTTTTTCCATAATCCATCAGGTTCTCTGAATGTGGGGATTCCGCTTTCTTTAGAAATTCCAGCACCAGTTAAAAAAACTGTTTTTTGTGAATTTAAAAGATAATCTCTGGCATCAATAATTGATTTATCTACATTATTATTATTAGACATTAAAATCATCCTATATTTAGTATTTTTTCCTTTAATTACTTTCTAAAATTTATTATAATTTATTCTTTTATTTGAATCGATTTTCATAAAACTTAAAACAATATATTATATTATTTTATTGTTAATTTGTATCTTGAGAAAAATAAATGAAAATAGTAAGGTTGCAATTGTTACAGGATGTTCATCTGGTATAGGTTATGAAACTTCTCTTTTGTTAGCAAAATCTGGCTTTTATACTTATGCAACTACACGAGATTTGAGCAAATCTAAATCTCTTGCAAAAAAAACTGAAGAAAATAATCTGTCACTTGAAATAAGAAAATTAGATATTACAGATGAAACTTCTATCCATAATGTTATTGAAGAAATCCAAAATAATCATAAAAGAATAGATGTTTTAGTTAATAATGCTGGATATGGATTGGTCGGTTCATTAGAGGATCTTTCAATCAATGATTTCTTTGATCAGTTCAATACTAATTTTTTTGGTTCTATAAGAATGATGAAAAAAATAATTCCTTTAATGAGATCTCGTAAAAAAGGAATATTAGTAAACATAAGCTCTATCACTGGAAGAATTGGTTTTCCTCTTACTTCTGCATATGCTAGTTCAAAGTTTGCTTTGGAGGGTTTATGCGAATCTCTATTTTACGAATTAGAAAATTTTGGTATCAAAGTTATTCTTATAGAACCTGGCTTAGTAAAAACCAATTTTGTCAATAATATAAAAATTCCTCAAAATATTTTCTCTAACCCAGATCTTTCTGCTTATAATGAAATAACTACAAAAAGAATTAAAAGCTTTGGTCCTAGACTTGAAAACGGAATTAATCCTTTTGAAGTTGCAAAGGTAATAGTAGATGCAATATTGTCATCAAATCCTAAATTTCGTTACGTCGTAGGTGATGATGCTATAAATCTTATAGAGAAAAAAAATTCTGCATCTGAAACTGAATTTAAGAAATTTGTTCTTGATAATGTAATAAATAAATAAAAACCAATCATTTATTTACTAAAATTTTTATTATTAAAAAATCTCATTTTTTATTCAATTTTAAACATGTAATGTTTTTTCTATGATTAAATATTTTTTCAAGTTGTATCTTCGAGTATTTATTCAGCATTTTTCTCAATAGTCCAAATGGTAATTCATATTCAATTTCATCTATTATTTTTGTTTTCATATTACCCAAATCAGAAAATCTATGTGTATGAATCCATTTTTTAAATGGACCTTCTATCATTTCGTCTGTATATTCATGTTTTCTAAAAAAAGTTATTTTTGAATGCCATTTAATTTTTTTCATTATTATTTTTCCTTCGATCCAACATTCTTGACCTAAAATAATTTCTGGGTTAGTACACTTAATAATTTTAAGTTCCAATTTTTTTGGAGTAATGATTTCAAGATGTTTTATATCTGTATAAAACTTCCATACTGAATCTATTTGCTGATCTACTACAAATGAATTTTCAAATCTAGGCATATAATATATTAATTTTAGGTTAAATTTATAATGATATTATAAAACAATTTACACATGGTCAATTCAAATTTTAAAACATTAATCAATGAAATCCTCCTTCAAGATAATATTATGTTTTCTGTGAAAAGTAATGGTGGAATATGTGAAGCAAGATTGTTAAAAAATATGCCATTCAAGATCAAAAACCAATGGGCTACAATAGGTGACAAAAGTACATCGTGGCATATTCATATCAATATTGATAAATTATCAAAAGCTAAATTTGTGAAAGAATTTAATCCTTCTCATAATAAAAATAGTTATAGCATAAGATTTTATGATGTTAATGATGATCTAATAATGCGTGTTAATTTTGTAAAACTTTATGATAATAATGGAAATCTTATTAAAGAAAAAGTATCAAAGTATGATAATTTATTTAATAAATTTGGACAACTTGAAACAATTTCATTTATATGATATTTTTATATATACAATTACGGACTAATTCTTTTTTTAATAAATGTAATTACATTTAACCATATTAACTATTTTAGAATTATAGAAATCTATCTAAATCATATTAACTAAGTATCATATTATAAAATTTTGTATCTATCACAATATACTTATTTTATTCTTGTTTTTTAGAATTATTCAAATGAATTTTATTATATTTATTATATTATTTTAACTTAAATTTAATAATAAAGATATTTTTATGTGACTTTTTTAAATTTGAAAAAACTTACCAAATAAATATCTATTATATTTCTTATGCAAAAATTCTATTATAAATTTCTGTATAATTGATAAGATAAATTATATAGTAATATTTCAGGTCATGATCTTTCGAACCTTTGATATATCATGTAAATAATGTATACTCGTGAAATCATTAAGTCAGATACCTGTTTTATGGCCGTCATTATTCATACTCACAGGACTTTTTTTTATGTCATCATTTAATAATATATACGGAATACAAGAAGATGATAACCTTAGATATTCATCAATTATAGTGAATCCTGATGAATTTTATGTAGATAATTATGATTACAAAACACAAACAAATGAGGAACATCATTATACATTCGAACGCAATAATATTATCGAAAAATCTGACATAATGGAAGAACCCCGTCCAATTTATGGAGATACAATCGAAAAATCTGACATAATGGAAGAACCCCGTCCAATTTATGGAGATACAATCGAAAAATCTGACATAATGGAAGAACCCCGTCCAATTTATGGAGATACATATATCGCAAAACTGAGTGTAGATCAAATAGTAC
>JBNAIF010000232.1:0-34375 GCA_050043595.1 Nitrososphaeraceae archaeon
GACTCATTCAAATCACAAATATTATTAATGTATGAACACTTTATTATAAAACAATCACTAATATTTCTATAACTTATTATGTTTGAATTATATAATTCCTATTCTTTACCTTTCTTCTTATTCTTCAGCAATTGCTGTAGTTATGGTATTAATCTAATTCATATATATTTAACATGGAATATATCTTTATGATTTATTTGATATAATAATCATATTTTATTTTTTATTTGATGGTGTATAAACTTTGAATTTCTAGTACTTTTGTTCTAGTTTTTGTTATTGTGTTATGTATTAATTGATCATATCTTGGAATTAATAATTTTTTTTAGATGATCAATTACAACGTTATCAAAAAATATTATCTATCAAAACATTTGTATTTAGCTTCGAAAATTCAGACAAATTTATTTTCGCTCCTGGTTTTATTATTTCTTTCAGGAAATTACCTGTGCCTTTTTCTTTCCACCAAAAATCTCCAAAGTGATCTTTTATGTGATTCTCTAATTCAACCGCTCGTACAGCTGCTAATAAGTAACTAGGTACGTACATTGTAGATTCAGGAAGAATATGATGTAATAACCAATATTTACCTGGAATTTCAAAACCAGTATATTCTTTGATTAATTTTGCATAGAGATCATTTGCTTGATCTATTGATAAATTTTTTTTCCAATATTCTAATTTCATCAATGAGTTTGCTGTATAAAATGTAATAAAAAATAATTCCATGAATTTATTTCTAGATCTTATATTATTTATTACATCATTATATCTGTGATTATTTGAATTAGATAGTAATTCTTTAAGATAAAAGTAATTTTTTGTCAAACTTTCAAAGAATATGGAAAATATTTCTGCTATCCCCATTGGTATTCTATATTTATCCCAATAAGTATTAGATTTATCAATTGAAATAGCATGCATAGCATGGCCTGTTTCATGAAATGAACCTTGAAGATCAAAATACGGACTTTCTCTTTTATATAAAATACGTATATCGTCAGGAATGTTTACAAAGAAACAGATTGGAGAGGGATATTTATTTTTCCTATTATTTGTGTCGAAATGAATTTTCGAGAAATTAAATTCTAAACTTTCAAATATTTTTTTTATCTCATTCAGAGGATCAATAAATACAAAATTTTTTTCTTCTGTAAAATAAATCTTGTTTCTAAAAAAATAAAAATCATCATAGTATTCTGGTTCTTTACCAATAGTATTTTTTCCAATATCAATTACTAATTCCTTAAATGGTTTTTTGGCTTTACTTCCAAGTGATTTGATAAAATCAATTATCTGCTCATAAGAAATATTTTCATCCTCAAGATAACCAGAAACTGGACTTAACCTACATTTTCCATCTAATTTCGATGTATTTTCGTGTTCTTGATATATATCTTTAATAGTAGAAAATCTTTTTTCGATAATAGGTGATATATGTTTAGTGTTTTCAATAAATTCATCAAAAACTTCTTTTCTATAGACCGAATTTTTTTCACTACTGTTAAATTGTCTCCAAGTACTCCAATTTACTGGTACATCATTAAACAGATGCTTTGATGATTTGATTTTTTTATTTCTTGTATTATGTAATTTCAATTCTAATTTCTTTGTTTTAGAATATGCTATATCTTCTAATGAACCAACAAATAAGGTTCGTTGTTGCTCAGGAAAAAAATCTAAAAATATTTCTGAATTTAGTAATTTCATATTTGCTAATCGTTCCATCAAATTTTCTGAATAATTAAAACCAGCATACTGCATGTATTGTTCATTACTTTGCATAGTGTAAATTATTTCATCTAATTTACACCATTGTTCGATGTTCAATCTTTATCTATTATTTAATTAAGCTATAATATAGTCGTTCTATTGTTATATTTTTATAAAACAATCAATGATCGATATAATTTTAATCTTATACAAAATAATAGTATTGTAATCGATATAAGAATATTTTTACTGATAATCAAAATTTAGTAAAGCGTTTATTTCTAATTATTCTCTATTTTTAGTGGTCTAGATCAATACACGTAATATTTTTATAATTTATTAAATTTTACGCTAATTCAAAAAAGATTTGAAATTTAAAAAAGATTCAAAGAATAAAATGAAAATTAATAAAAAAGATAAATCATTGAATCTATTTTATAATAAAAATAAAATAAGATTAGTATTATATGACTAATTATATAATCTTTATAAAGAAAAAACATTTTTTTGTAATATGTTTATAGATATAATAAACTACTATAACGAATTTGGTCAATCATTTGAAATACAATAAAATTATCAATATATTTTAAAGAAATAATCATTATGTATCTCATATTAAACTCATTTTAACTAAGAAATGCAAAAATATTGATAAAAAATTATTTTCTTTCTAATTAATATTAACATTACAAAACTAGTAATTTATACTAATCTAAAGTATTATTAATATTATATATGCAGTATCCGGATCAAAATAGGATATTTCTAACACCTTTTCACCTCTGTTCCAAAGCAAATATGAGTCAGACACGATCTTTTCCTAAAGAAACTATTTCGCTAATGTACTATATATTATAATATATAGAATATCAGTTAGGAAAGCCGCTCTATTTTTATATTATGTATATGTTTGCTTTATTATTGATATCCATTGAAAACCTAATATACATTAAATGCGTAGTTAAAGATACGCATGGTGACGTTGTTGAGGTGGTCACAATTGATGGGCAACATTTCAATCTTAACAGATTAATACAACGTATAAAATATAATGATATTATTGCTTTTACGAGTAACACCGATTATAATCTTGTTTATAGGTTAGTACCTAGAGAAATAGAGCAAAGACTAACATTGCGATCAATAGCAGATGAAACTTTTAGACTAGAGAAAATGCCTGAGTGTGAAAAAGAAGATTAATGATTATATTATATTCTCATCCAAACTATTTGTAATTGCAAAAGATAGGACTAACAAGTAATGTCTCATTTAGTGAGGAAGTATTGAATTTCATATAGTCATAGACACATAACTTTGCTACATCTTTTACTATTAAATACTGTTGTTGTTTGTATCTATGTATTATTGTTACTTGTTTTCATTCCATTCTGACATGTTTTCTAGTCTAAAACTTTCATCTTCTATTGATCGTAATGTTCTTCTTCGTCCTATTTCCTTTGGTACTAGTTTATGTGCATGATCATCTGAAGAAGTAATAGTACCTGCGAAAGCAATAATTTCATTAAATCGTATGCGGTTTATCAATCGATCAAGATCAAAATGTTGCCCATCAATTGTGACCACCTCAACAACGTCACCATGCGTATCTTTAACTACGCATTTAATGTATATTTGATTCTTAGTTGATGGCAATAATTAGATGACATATACATAATATAAAAATAGAGCTGCTATCATAGTTGATATCCATATACTGCTATTCTGAGAGCATCCAGTAAGTCTAACTGAATTTTCTTGATCAATGAGAAATAGGCATCTGATTTTCTTATTATCTCATATAATTAAAAATCTGATTAAAAAGATATCAAACTTGATATGTTTATTCTTGTTTGTGAAATTGTAAAAATTATCAGTCTTATTTTAACAAACTGAAAATATTTTATTTTTAATTAAATAAACACATTCTTGAAAAATACAAATGGATTATATTATCATAAAAGTAGATGGTTTATTTCTCTCAAATTTGATTTCCATATAATTTTTAGAACATTCTAATCCGTAGTTTACTGTTTATCTTATCAAATCCAAAAAATATAGTTGTACAAAAAATTATATCAATAATAATATTCACTACTATTTTATTACGAAAATTTATCAATATCAATTAATAATTTGATATCTTTTTTGATCGAATTTTTAAATGATTTTTTCATATTTTTTCGCATTTGAATTGACGCAGTTATATATCTAGTTATCCAAAGAATGCTCTTGTCACGTTCTTGCATATGTTCTACTAATTTTGACACACCTTGTTTATCAGATTCTTATCGAGCTGTTTCAATCCTTGAAATCAATACTCTAATCTTGATTTTCTATTGTATAGGTCACGCATTTCTAAATTCTCTTGTTTTTCTTTCTCTCTTTTTCTACAACGTACAGGTTTATTACTTTTAAGATCAAAGACTGAAGAATTTCTTATTTTTTTTCCTTTGCGTTTTCAGGATTCGAACCGAGGATTCAATGGAGGAGGTGGGATTTGAACCCACGAACCCCTAAAGGACGGGATCACTTATTAACTTAAAATCTTGAGTCCTGCGCGTTTGACCAGGCTTCGCGACTCCTCCACAAATTAGTGAATATGATACTTATTATATAGATATTGAAAATTATTCTTTACATATATCTTAGTTCAATATTCTTATTGTTTTAAAAATAAATCTAAGAATTTATTAAAAATATATTTTAATTCCTTACATTCAAAAGAAAATTAAAATTTTATAAATAATATTATTAATTTAATAATTAAATTTTAATTTGTTAAATAAAAATATATACTATTTTTATTATGTATACAAATTATAGTAATTCAATTTTAAGTATTATAAATAAAATTAATATGAAAATACTTAATAAATGTAAAAATAAAAGTATAAAAAATTGATACCTGCGCTTGATGATGATGTGTTATCACAATTTGCAAACGATGTGGAAGAAGGATTGACTGCACGACAAAAAAATATTAGTCCAAAGTATTTTTACGATGATTATGGTTCTAAATTATTTGAACAAATATGTACGCAACCTGAATACTATCCTACAAGAACCGAATATGATATTATCAAAGATAATGTCGATACAATTGTAAAAATATATGCTAATTCAGAAATATCATTAATAGAACTTGGAAGCGGGAATTCTAAAAAAACAAGAATAATATTGGAACGATTTTTAGAGAAAAAAAAGGATTCTGTGTATTATTTCCCAATTGACGTATCTAAAGACATACTTCAAGAAACTTCATTTGAATTGAATACTGAATTTCCAAAATTAAACACTCGTTATATTCCGGCTGAATATATTGATGGTATAGTACAAGTTAAAAAACTTATTGATAAAAATAATTATATACCAAAAAAAGGAATAATTTTATTTCTTGGATCTAGTCTAGGTAACCTTGAACCAACTTATGCAATAGATTTTTTGAAAAATATTAAAAAAAATATTACCCAAATTGATTTGCTTTTAATCGGACTTGATTTACATAAAGATAAACAGATTTTAGAAAAAGCTTATAATGATAAAGCAGGTGCAACTGCAAAATTTAATCTTAATGTCTTAAAAAGAATAAACAAAGAACTTTCAGGAGAATTTGATTTAAATCAATTTGAACATTTTGCATTTTATAATAAAGAACAAGGACGAATAGAAATGCATCTAAAATCTCTACAAGAACAAAATGTAAAGATCAATTATCTTGATAGAGTTTTTTATTTTTCCAAAAATGAGACTATACATACAGAAAATTCTTATAAATATTCAATTGGAGATTTAAAAGATCTTTTTTTTAAAAGTGGATTTACAATAAATAAAATGTTTACAGATAAAAACAACTGGTTTAGTTTATCATTATTAAAACCTATTACAAATTAAAAATATATGATTTGGAAAACTATATAGTTTTTGCACACCTAAATCCTGCAAACAAAATTCGTTCATGGGGTTTAAAATAATTTCTATATGAATTTCGAATTTGCTTTGCAGGCGTAGCAAAAGATCCACCTTTAAGGACTTTTTGGTTTATAGACCATTTATCAGTATATTCACTAAATTTAGATTTAAATCCGGGATAAAGTGAATATTCTGAACTAGTCCATTCCCAAACATCTCCAATCATTTGATAACATCCGTAATAGCTCTTTCCATTTTCATACATTCCAACTTTTGTAGGTCTCCATAAAAATGATTCTAATAAATTCGAATTTTGTAAACTAGGTAATTCGTTACCCCAAGGATAAATTGTTTTAATTTTTAAATCATCGTTCCAACTTGCCGCTTTTTCCCATTCTGCTTCTGTCGGCAATCTCTTGTTTTTCCATCTACAATATGCATCTGCTTCATAATAACTTATATTTATTACTGGTTCGTCAGGATCGATTTCTCTTATTCCAAAAAAATCTTTTTTCATCCACAAATCATTTTTTTTAAACCAATACAATGGACAATTCCAATTATTTTGAAGTACTAAATCCCATCCATCAGATAACCAATATCTATATGATGTATAACCACCGTTTTCAATAAAGTTAATAAAATCTCTATTAGTGACTAATGTGGAATCAATTTTATACGGATAAAGATAAACTTTATGTTCTGGTAGTTCATTATCATAACAAAATGATTTCTTATTAAATCCCAGTTCATATATTCCTCCTGGAATCTCGATCATGTATTTTATGTGTTTTTTATTTTCTTCTTTTTCTGGATTGTTAATTCTAAACGGTTTATAATTATCATTAGGATCAGAAAATCTTGAAAAATAATTTTGAAAATCATAAATCATTAGCTCTTGATGTTGCATTTCGTGTTGATTTGCAAGATGCAGATCATATAATAATTCATCTGTCAATTGCTCTGATACCTCTATTTTCTTTAGAAAAATAGATATCTGTCTATCTATCCAAGATCTGTACTGTTTACTTTGTTCTACTGTCGGTCTAGGATATTTACCTCTTTGATTTTTTGGTAAAATATTTTTGAATTTTTGATAATAGGAATTTAGATATTCTAAATTCAGATCTTTCATAGAAATGTCTTTATAATATTTTGAAATAATTTTATGAAAAAACCAAGTAACATGTGCAATGTGCCAATTTGGCGGACTGCCAAAATCATCTGATTGAATTACTGCATCTTCAATATTCAGAGGATTAAAAATATTCATAGTCATATCTCTGACCTGAATAAATTCCGTAAGCAGTGATTCCATGTCTTTATTAATAACTTTTGACATTATAGGTCAGTGTAATAAAATAGAAGTAAATTTTACTTAAATTTTACTTAAATAATTCTTAAAATAAGAATTATTTATAGATGGATCGAGTACCCATGATAGCAATTAAATAATATACGTATTAACAAAACTATACTAATAAATGTATAAACGTTCAAGATATAATAATGACTTTGTAAAACAATTAGCAAGTAATTCTTTTAAGTCCATCGACGAAGGGATGTATGATTTGGTTGGATATTATAATAATCATGATTCATTAGATTTGAAAACGAAAATTATCGAATCAACGAAAAATATACCTATTATTACTGAGATTAAATTTTCATCACCATCAAAAGGAAAGATAAAAAATCAAAAAAATGTTAATTTGTTGTCTATACCGAGACAAATGATCGACGGTGGTGCAATAGGTCTTTCTATCTTAACTCAAAAATATTTATTTGATGGATCAATTGAAAATTTTTTAAAAATACGAAAAAATATACCAGTTCCACTTTTAATGAAGGATATCATAGTTAGTGAAGTTCAGATTGATGCAGCTAAAAAAATCGGCGCAGATTATATTCTTTTGATAAAAACCATATTTGACAAGAATCTTGCTGAAGGAAGTTTAGATAAATTTACAGATTATGCAAGAAATAAGGGTTTGAATATATTGTATGAAGTACATCATGAAAACGAATTTAACGAAATACTTAATTTTAATATGAATAAAAAAGACCTAATTGGAATTAACAATAGAAATTTAAATAATCTTAAAATCAATCTAACAACAACGGAAATTCTTTTAAAAAAATTCAACAAGGGTAATAGAATAATAATCAGTGAAAGTGGAATAAATACTTCAGAAGATATTCAATATCTTAAAAAAATCGGTGCAGATGCATTTCTTATTGGTACTAGTATTATGGAATCAGACGACATATATCTAAAAGTCCAAGAGCTTGTAAATGCAAATATATAATATTAAAGTATTCTATCAATAGAACGAATATATTCATATTAATATTTATATCACAAATGATTGACAAGTAAATATGATTTTCCGAAATTAGGAAAATTTGGAGAATACGGCGGAAAATATATTCCTGAAACATTAGTTCCCGCAATTGAAGAATTAGAAAATGCTTATAGTAAATATAAAAAAGATCATGAGTTTAAAAAAGAACTTCGTAAATATTTAAAACAATACGCAGGTCGTCCAACTCCATTATATTTTGCAGAAAATTTAACAAAGAAAGTTGGTGGTGCCAAGATCTTTTTAAAAAGAGAAGATTTGTTACATGGTGGAGCACACAAAACTAATAATACTATTGGACAGACACTCTTGGCTAAAAAAATGAAGAAAAAACGAATTATTGCAGAAACTGGAGCAGGACAACATGGTGTAGGAACTGCATTAGCTGCAGCAGTTTTGGGATTGGAATGTGAAGTATATATGGGACTTAAAGATACTAAGAGACAGAAACTTAATGTTTTTAGAATGAATTTAATGGGAAGTAAGGTGAATGCAGTAACTTCTGGGACTCAAACCCTTAAAGATGCTATAAACGAAGCTATTCGTGATTGGATTACTAATGTAACTAATACATATTATCTTATTGGATCCGTCGTAGGGCCTCATCCGTATCCAATGATAGTACGAGATTTCCAGAGTATTATTGGTAATGAAATAAAACAACAGATGAAAAGGATTAACAATTCTCTTCCAGACGCAATAGTAGCATGCGTTGGTGGAGGCAGTAATGCAATTGGTTCTTTTCATCCTTTTTTAGATTATTCTGATGTACAATTGTATGGAATAGAATCTGCGGGAAATGGAATTAATACCGGATTACATTCTGCAACTTTGTCTGCCGGATCGGTCGGAATACTACATGGAATGAAAACTTACCTACTTCAGGACAAAAGAGGACAAATAACAGGTACACATAGTATTTCTGCTGGTTTGGATTATCCTGGAGTAGGACCAGAGCATTCTATGTTAAAAGATCTTAACAGAGTACACTATTTTACATGTAATGATGAAGATGCAGTTAAAGCATTTGTAACATTGTCTAAATTAGAAGGAATAATACCTGCATTAGAATCAGCGCACGCCTTGAGTTATGGAATGAAATTAGCCAGAAAACTAAAAAAATCTGAACAAATTGTTATAACATTGTCCGGAAGAGGAGATAAAGATGTAGAATTGGTTCAGGATTACCTAGAATCTAAACATAAATAGAGGTTGTCAAGTTGAATAGAATAGAAAAAAAATTTTTAGATTTAAAAAATACGAATAATACTCCATTAATAGCTTATGTAGTAGGTGGATATCCTGATATGAATACATCTGAAAAAATTATTATTTCACTAGTCGAAAGTGGTGTGGATATAATTGAGATAGGTATTCCATTTTCAGATCCCATAGCTGATGGACCAACTATTCAAGAAGCGATATATCAATCTCTATCAAATAATACATCTGCAGATATGTGTTTAAAGTTAGCTTATAGGATACGAATACGATATCCATCATTGCCTTTGATTATAATGACTTATTCAAATATTATCTATCATGACGGTTTTCAGAAATTTATGAAGAAAGCAAGTAAAAATGGAATCGATGGTTTTATAATACCTGATGTACCAATTGAAGAGTCACAAGAATACTTGCAAAATGCAAATAAATTTAATCTATCTACAATATTTTTAGTTTCTCCTAATACTACTGTAAATAGATTAAATCGTATAGTAAAAAAAGCATCTGGTTTTCTTTACGTTGTTTCTGTTTATGGGACAACTGGAGAAAGAAAAATTTTCGACTCGTATACTATGAAAAACATAAAGAATGTAAAAGATTATACTAAAAACCAGATTCCAATAGCTGTAGGTTTTGGAATAAGCAAACCAGAACATGTAGAAACGATGATCAAAGCTGGCGCTGATTCTGTAATCATAGGAAGTGCCATAGTAAAAATAATCCAAAAATATTATAATACAAATAATATGTTAAAAGAAATAAAAAATTATATCAAAAAGATGAAACAAAAATGCAAGTTACAATCACATGACTAATCCGCATTTATCAGTCGCAAATAACATATTATTTATTGTTACTTGGTAATATTTTCCATTTCTATTTACTATAATTTCAAGATCGTCTAAAGATTCAGAAATTTCTTCATTTTCAAGTCTTTTAATAACTATGTGTAATGATTCGTGAGAAATTAAAGATTCTATAAATGGCTCTATATGTTCAAAGTCGTTTTTGTTTGATACTGCACTGGATCTCGATTGAATAATCATCATTGTATCTGTATTATCATACGTAAAATAACCAGGAGAAGAATCTAGTGAACATGCAAGAGCAAAATTTACTATGCCCATATCTAGTATATTTCAAACAAAGTAAATTAGTAATATAATAATTGTTAATAAATGTATAATAAATTAATTATAAAACAAAATATTCAGCTTGAGGATGATGTACTATCATTGCCGCAGTAGACTGATCAGGAATGATCTGTCCAGATTCTGACAAATTCATACCCGATTTATCTGGATCTAATAGTTTCCAAACTAATTTATGTTGGCTTATGTCAGGACAACTAGGGTATCCCCAACTATATCTCAATCCATTTTTGTCAGTTAATTTTAATTCACTTTTAATTAAATTATTTGTCCATTCTGCCAAGGCTTCAGCAGTTTCTACGGCCAAACCATGAAGATAGTATGCATCGGTATATCTGTTCTCATTGTTCCATTTATCAATAATTTCAGAAACTTTTTTCCCCACAGTAACAGCTTGAAATGCTATTATGTCATTTTTTCCAAAATAATCTGTCAAACATAAATGTTTTTGTTGTGTGGAGCGCGGAAATTCAAAAATTATTTCCTCTCCATCACGTGAATCAACTACAAGCTTGTTATTCCTGTTATGACAAACAAAATATCCATAAACTACACTAGGTGAAAACAAGTTTTCATTAATTACTTTGTTCTTCCATTTGAGGTACAAATCTTCCGATTCTTTAGAAAGATTATTTGATGCTCTCCCACGAAAACTCCATGACAAAACAAAAAGAGATTTTTTATTTATAAATTTCCATACTTCATTCAAATTAATATTTCTATAGTCTAAGCGTACCTGTTTATTGATGTGAGGTGGTTTGGGTGGATGTATTACCGGCTTTATGTTACTACTATATGAGGATAAATCTGCTATAATCTTATTAAAAATTTGTGTATTATTTCTTCTATCATGGTCTTCTTTACTTTTTAACAATTGAATTTTCCAGTTAGATAAAAATTTATCTTTATTTTCAGATTTTAAATTATTTACTACATTTAATCCATCAAAAGCAGTTTTACAATAAAATACTCCTGGATTATATATTGAATTATTAGATGCTATTCTATTTATAAAATCACTATTAATAGCTGCTCCACCACATAATACTGGTATGTTAATTTTATGTTCCTTAATATATTCTACAAATATTTGCATTTGTTTTGACGTAGAAACTAGTAAAGCTGATAAACCAACTACATCTGCATCAACCTCTCGAATTTTATTAACTATCGTTTGGATTGGAACCTGTTTACCGAGATCAAAAACAGTATATCCATTATTAACTAGAATAGTTTTTACTAAATTTTTACCAATATCATGAACATCTCCGTAAACAGTACACAATACTATCTTACCTTTTGATGTATCTTCCTTTTTTATCAAATATTTTTCAAGTTCAGATACTGCAGCTTTCATACATTCTGCTGATTTTAATACAAATGGTAAAATTATTTCACCAGCCCCAAATTTGTCACCTACCTCCTTCATGGCTGGTAACAATGTTTCATTTAATGTTTTAACTGCAGCATCATGATAAACTTGTTTATCTGAAGTTTCTACAATCCCATTTTGATTTGATATATTTTTATTATTTTTTCTTTTTCTTATAATATCAACATTGAACTTAATTGCATCTACTATGTCTTTTTCAATCCCGTCAATTAATCTATTTGTTATGCGATAATAACACTTTTTTGTTGGTATCCATGCAGGATCTATTTCTGTTCTATTTGATTTAATATTCTTGCTATTCAATACATTTGAATCTGCTTTCTCAAAATGTGTTATTAGCTCAGAAAGAGCGTTATTATTTTTATTGAAAATTAAATTTTCAGCTAATAGTTTTTCTGTTTTATCTAATTGATTGTACGGAATTATATCTTTTGGATTAATTATTACAGAATCTAATCCATTTTGTATTGAATGATATAAGAAAACCGAATTAACTATTTTTCTAGCATTGCTTGGTAAACCAAAACTAACATTACTTAATCCCAATGTTGTAAAACAATTAGGTAAATTTTTCTTTACAAGTTTGATTCCTTCTAAAGTATACTTAGCAGAATTTAAAAATTCGTCTTGACCAGTAGCTAATGTAAATGTCAAGACATCGAATATAAATTGCCATGGTTGTAAGTTGTATTGTTTACCTACATCCAACATTTTTTTTGCAATTTTCAATTTTTCAGAAGGTGTTTTAGCCATTCCTTTTGGCCCTATGCACATCGCAATAGCAGGAATTCCATATTTTTTCATAAGAGGTGCTAAGGAATGAAATCTACTTCCATCTCCTTCCAAGTTAATTGAATTAATTATAGGTTTGCCTGGAATTTGTCCGATTGCAGATTTTATTACTATTGGATCTGTAGAATCAATAACTAAAGGAGCTTCTACTTCTAAACTCAAACGTTTTACTAATTTTTTCATAAAATCTAATTCGTCCGATCTTTCAGTTGTAGCCACACATACATCTAAACAATGTGCCCCTTCTTCAACCTGAGTTCTAGCTAAATCAATTAAACCATCAAAATCATCATTTAAAACCATTTTTTTTGCCTTTCTAGAACCTTGTGTATTTACACGTTCTCCAATAATGAGTGGTGGTGGAGTTTGTTTCAAATCAAGTGATTTTAATGCGGAACTGATTCTTGGAATTTTTTTCATATTGTTTTCATCTCTATAAAATTATACAAATTTAAAAAATAGACTAACAAAGATCTAATCACAAATAATTTATCGATTTAATGTATATTTCATTATTATTATCTATATTGATTTGAATCGAGCATTTTACGTAATTTAATAATGTGATCGGGAGATGTACCACAACAACCGCCTATTATTCTAATTTGATGGTATTTTGTAACAAAATCTTGTAATTTGCTAGATAATTGTTCTGGTGTCATTTTGTATACTGCATTACCTCCTTCATTATATGGCATTCCTGCATTAGGTACAACTAGTATTGGTAAATCTTGTTCATTTAACCAAATTACACTAGAAGTCATTTCATCAGGTCCGGTAGAACAATTCAAGCCAAATATATCAATATCCATATCACAAACTGTTGTATAAGCAGCTTGAACATTTGTTCCTAATAACATTTTACCGTATTGATCTAGTGTAATATTTGCAATTATTGGAATTTTTTTACCAGTTTTATTCATGGCTTTATGAGATCCTTCAATGGCTAATTTAACCTCTAAAATATCTTGGCTAGTTTCAATCAATAATGCATCTACATTTCCCAAAATTAATCCTTCTGCTTGTAACATAAATGCCTCTTCAATATCGTCAAGTGATTTCTGTCCTAAATCTGGATCATTTGAACTTGGTAAAAAACCTGTTGGGCCCATAGATCCAATAACATAACTAGTTTTGTCATTAAATTCATTACAAACTTCTCTCGCTAAAGTAGCAGCAAGTTTATTAAATTCAATAGTTTTTTCTCCAAATCCATATTCTGATAATTTAAATTTATTTCCTCCAAAAGAATTTGTTTCAATACAATCTGCCCCAGATCGCAAGTAATTTCTATGAATCTGTTTTATCCATTGAGGTCTACTTAGTATTAATCCATCATTAAAACCATCCATATTATTCGGAAAATCAGAAGTAGTGGGATTTAGTTTTTGAATTTCTGTTCCCATGGCACCATCAAAAAGTAAAACCTTTCTTCTTATTGCTTCAAGGAATAAATTATTCATAATAATGTACCTTTAATATCTACGAGTTAATAATTTATTAACAACTATTTTACAATCTAATAAGGCAATATTCAAGAATTTAATCAAATAAAATCTACATGAATTCTAATATTGTATGATACTTAAAATCGTTAAAAAAATTAATTTAAATATATTTGATTCTCATAGTATTTTTTTTTCGTCTAATGGATAAATGTAAACATTAGCAAACTCATCTTTTATTTTTGTTGAATTTAATAATATCGAACTAGGAATTTCACAATTATCTATACCAGAACCTTTGATTCCTAAAATTGATTCTTTTAATTGCTTTTTATTAATAAATTGATAATCATGAATAGGAGGTTCAAGTGTAATTCGTTCTTCTCCTAATAATCCTTGTTCTTTAACATCATTAGACATAATTCTTCCTCCATCATTTAGCAATAATTTAATACCATATTTTCTTCTGAGCTCCAATAGACCTTGAAAAATATTAAATCTTTTTCCAGTTATAATATATTTTATATTATCAGATTCTCTGATATTTTTTGATGCAAAATCATAACCATTTTGATCGGTCATAAACATAATTTTTAGATTAAACTTTGGATCAAATATTTTTAGTTTATTACTTAAATAGAGGTCAATAATTTTTAACCTTTTAAAAGTAGAATTTGATCTAGCTACTATGATATAATAAAGCGTATCACTAGTTTTCGGATATTGTTCATATAGTTTCTGTAAATCTAAATATATGTCATAAAAAGTATTTTTAAGATGATTCCCAAAAAATTTCCAATCCCAAATATTATTAGCAGTACTTGTTAAATTTGTGGCACTAAGAATTATTGCATTATATCCAATTATAATTTGATGAGTTGCAGCAAAAATGATATCCCCAAATTTTCGATGACCTCCAGTTAAATTTATTACTCCTCCATTTTGCAGTCCAGGTAATTTGTAGATATAATTTCCTGGATATGAAATACTTTCTGCAGCTACATAACTTGTAGCTTGATATGGAACTTTCATTGAATTGATATAATTCTTTGAAGCACCAATTACCAAATATGGAATAATTTCTGATAATGCAACTAGATTAAAATCGTGTTTTAAAGATAGTATCTCTATTCCTCTTCTTATAAAATGATCTAGTTCATCAGCTGTAAGATCATTTTTTTGATATAAAATATCTAATTTTTTTTGATAATTATCTCTAATTTGACTCATTTATTAATATACACAAGTCATAGTTAGTAACAATATATTTTCATTTTTATTATTTTTTCATTTAAAAAACAAATTAACAAAATATCGGACACAAACAACAATCGACATCTTTAGGTTAACTTAACTTTTAATGATTTATCATATTTTAGAAGTGTAATAATAAATATATGAAAATAAAGAGAAATAAAAAGTATTATTAAAATTGTAAAATTTGTTAGATATCGTCATTTAATATAAACAGAAAGCCATTGATTTTTCTTATTAAATTTGTCATGTGATAAAATATGTTGAACAAAATAATCGGAACAATGATCAATGAGATGAATGAAAACATCAATGATCATGATGTAGGTCAACCATATTTTAATAAAAAAGAATATAATGTTTTTCCACTTTCAAAAGAACGATTTCATGAATTAAAAATACAGAATATTCATAAATTCAACAAAAACAATATCCACGAACATTGTTGTATGTCTTTTATAGATGGTGGAAATAACGAATTATTAGGAGCACCTAATTTTTCAATTCAATTAAATAGAATTTATTTTAATATTTTCGATTCAAAAAAAAGAAGAATAGTTCAAAAAAAAATTCCTCACAGAATAGAATTTTTTTCAGCAACATTTGCTTTTTTAAAAAATAATAAAATAGAATATCGTACAAAAGTTTTTCCAATTCATGAGGAATATATAAAATATCTTCCAGATAATTCGCATCTATCATTTAGTTCACGAGATAAAACTATATTATTTGGATCAATGAGAGAAGATATACAACGAGTTGCATCTATATCTCGAAGATTTGCTGAATGGAAATATGCTAGTATGATTCTAGAAAATAATATCTTAAAAGAAGGAGATCTTTTAGTTGCTGACGGAACACTTCAAACCGCTTTTAAAAATGAAGATAAATATCTAGGAAAAACACAAAAAATTGCATTAAGAAATAATATTATATTTTCCGGATTATCAAAAACCAGTTCTATATCTACTACAACAGGATTGTCTTTACTAGGTTCAATTATGAAATTAACTAAAGAATGGAAAATCGATTTTGATAGATGGTATTATCATCCTCTCGCAGAGGGATTGACTTCTGGCCATGAAGTTACTATTATGATTCTAAAATTACACAAATCTGCAAAGCATATTTTTAGATACGAAATATTAAAAAACCAAATTAAAAATCTTACAGAACTTGAACTAAAATACATTTTATTTAATTTGGCCGAAATATCATCAGATATAACATTTCCTGGCTATCCGTATGGATTGATTGATGCAGACGACAATGCACGGGTACGAGATAATGAAATACAATATTACAAATTAACGATACTATCTGAACTATCTAAAAAAGGTTTATGGAAAAAATTTAGCAGCCATATTCATTCAAGTGATGGACATCAAATCCTTAATAGTACAAAGGGAGGTGCTCTCTTATTTTGAATACAATGAATTGTTGCGGTGAAGTAATTGCTGGAGAGACTTCAAAGATAATAATTAGACAGAAAAGTGATTCTCGAATAGAAATTGGTGATATACTGGTTGAAGATAGAAATGATGGAAAAATTTTTTTACAAGTATACGATTTGTTATTTGGCAGTCAAATCTCCAGATTGGGTTTAGAAAATATTTCTGGTATGCGTTTAGAAGGGATAGGAACTAATTTAGAATTTTTGGAACCACATATGAGAAATTATATCATTGTGTTAGCTAAAACTATCTTGCATGTTACTGATAAACCTCACAATCCAAAAATTCTACCCAATTTTATGAGTACAGTAAGATATCTAAAAGAAGATGATCTGGATTTTTTAGTAATACCAAGAAATCCTTTATTTTTCGGTAAAATTAGAACTGGTTCCAAAATATTAGATTCAGATGTTTTTTTAGATGGTAAAGAAGTTTTATCACATCATATATTAGTTTCAGCTACGACTGGAAAAGGAAAAAGTAATTTAATTAAGGTAATATTATGGCATATTTTAGATAATGAATTTTGTGGGATATTGATTCTAGATCCTCATAATGAGTATTACGGCAAAAATATTCCCGATATTGATGAATATGATTATGAAAATAAAGATAATAAATTTAAAGAAAATATAGGGCTAAAAGATCATTTAAATGCAAAAAAATTCTTACAATATTATTCCCCAAATCCATCATCAGGTGGATTAACACTTATAATTAATTTAAAATCAATTAGGCCTAATCATTTTAGAGGAATAGCTGATTTCAGCGAACCGCAACAAGAAGCCATGTCAATAGCTTTCAGTAAATATGGTCAAGATTGGATCTCAACTATTTTATCAAGTAGTGAAATGGATAATGTTAGTGCTGGAACTATAAGCGTACTTAGAAGAAAATTTGAAAGAATATTGGGCATTTATTATGATTTTGATGATAACATAATAAAATGCAGAAGTAAAAGTTTTAGCAATATTCTTGGAGAATCCACCATAGATGATATTGTAAATTCATTGGAAGACGGAAAAAAAGTAATAATCGATACATCGAATTTTGGTGATCAAACAGAATTACTAATAGGGAGTATAATTACAGATAAACTTTTTTTTAGGTACAAGAGATCTAAAGAAAATGGATATCTAAATTCAAAACCAGTAGTTTCTATTGTAATAGAAGAGGCACCAAGAGTTTTAAGTGAAGAAGTATTACGTCTTAGAGGAAGTAATATTTATAGTGATATAGCACGAGAAGGAAGAAAATTCAAAATAGGTTTGATTGCAGTAACTCAATTAACAAGTATCATTCCAAAAACCATTTTAGCAAATATTAACACAAAAATTATTCTTGGAAATGAATTGGCTGCAGAACGATATTCCCTTATTCAAAGTGCATCACAAGATTTGTCTTCTGATGATAGGACCATAGCTAGTTTAGATAAAGGTGAAGCTATTATTAGTTCTAGTTTTTCCAAGTTTGCTATTCCTGTAAAAATACCATTGTTTGAAGATAGTGTGAAACAAGGAAAGAATCAAAATAAAGATAGTGAGAATATACCATCAGTTGGTGTAATTGTATGAAGTACAGATTTGCGCATTTAACTGACTGTCATTTAGGCGCTTGGAGAAACCCATTACTACGAGAAATTAATTTAAAAGCATTCCAAAGAGCCATAGAGATCAGTATTCAAAAAAAAGTGGATTTCATTTTAATAACTGGCGATTTCTTTGATGTAAACATACCGGATTTATCAATTGTTAAAAAAGCTGTAGATATATTACAAAATGCAAAACAATCTGGAATTGAAATCTATATGATTTATGGATCACATGATTTCAATGCAAGTAGTACTTCCATAATAGATATTTTACACAGTACTGGTTTATTTGTAAAACCGATAAAAATTGAACAAAATACTCGAGAACATTATTTTGAAAATAATACATCAAAAATAAAGAATAAAAATAAAAATTCTGGTAAAAACGAATTAAACCTCGAATTATTTGTAGAAAAAAAAACAAATTTATTTAAAATAACAGGTTTATCTGGAAGAAAAAATAACCTTGATGTACATTATTACCATTTAATTGATCTGAAAAAAATAGAATCTGAAACAGGACCAAAAATTTTTCTCTTTCATGCACCAATCACAGAATTTACTACAAGTGATATGCTTTATGGTGAAGAATCAATTCCGCTTTCTTTACTCCCTAAAAATTTTATATATTATGGTGGAGGTCACGTACATAAAAGAATTGAACATAAAAATCCATACAATGGCAATCCTGTTATATTTCCTGGACCATTATTTGGAAACACCTTTACGGATTTAGAAAATACTGCTTTAGGTGAAAAACGTGGTTTTTATATTATTGAGTATGATAACAATAAATATAATAATAAAAAATCAAATTATAAAATAAGACCTATTTTCCAGGAGATTCGACTAGCAGAAATAATATTTAAACAAATTGAAATTCAAGAAAATACCCCGTCTGAAATTGAAAATAAAATTAATCAAAAGATTGAAAATCTGGATGTAAAAGAAAAGATAATTCTAATAAAAATTTCGGGGAAATTGTCCTCTGGAAAACGTTCCGATATCAATTTTTCAAAGTTTGAAGAAAAATTGATTAATAAAGGTGCACTTTTATCTTTCATAAATCGAAGTAATTTAATTTTTCCAACTACAACTCAACTAAAGATAAATTGTTCAAACATAGAAGAAATAGAAAATAAAATACTTTATGAAAAAATCAAAACTTTTAGAACCGATAATATGGTAACTAATAAAGAATTACAAGAATATCTAGAGAACAAATTAACATTAAAAACTACTATCCACGAAATTGAAATGGATAAAGATTCAAGAAATAATAAAAAAATAAATCAATCTAGTGGTCTTCAAACGGGAAAAATATTATTAAAAAATCTAAAAACAGATAAATTTGAAACAGAAACTAAAATTGATTATGAAAATCGAATTTTAAAATGTGTAAAAGTAATAATGGATTAAATAATAACGAAATTGTTCCTGATAGTCTATCTTATTAATGACGAAATATTATGATAATTAAGAAAATTACTCTAAACAACGTTCGAAGTTATGGTGAAAATATGGAAATCCATATTCCTGAAGGCAAAATTCTTTTTCAGGGCGATATAGGTTCAGGAAAATCTACCATTCTCTCTGCTATTGAATTTGGATTATTTGGATTAGGTGATATAGATGGAAATAATTTAATAAGAATAGGCAAAAAAAAATGTTTTGTAAAAGTAGATTTTATTATGAATGGTAAATGTTATACTGTATTTAGATCATTAGTTAAAAAAGGAAAAAAAGTTTCTCAAGATGAAGGATATATTATCGATCCTGATAATATAAAAACTAATTATTCTGTCACAGAACTTAAATCCAAAATTTTAAAAATTATTAACATAAAAGAAAATAGTCAGAGTCGAGCAACTTCCATAATTTATCGTTTTGCTATTTTTACTCCGCAAGAAATGATGAAACAAATACTCTTTGAACCCGTGGAAAAAAGATTAGAGATACTTAGGAGAGCATTCAATATTGAAGAATATAATTTTGTAAAGAATAATTCAGAACTATATCTACGTTGGATTAGAAGCGAAGCAAGATTATGCGGTGAACTGTCTAAAGATATGGAACAGATAATTCAGAATAAGATAACAGCTACAAAAAAGAAATTTGAATTAACAAAACAAATAAGATATGAACAAAATAATTTAAAAAAAATCGAAGAAAAATTAGTCTCTGATAAGAAGAAAATTGCAAACTATAGTCATAAAAAAGATATAGTTCTTAAATTGCAAGGAACTATACCACATAAAAAAAATCTTCTTCAAAAATATAAAAATAGACTAAAACAATTACACAATAAAAAGATCCAGTTAGAAGAAGAAAAAAAAGAAATATCAGATAAAGAAATTTTACTAGAAAATATAAAACCAAAGTACAAAGATTATATAAATAAAAGAGAACGATTACGACAAATTGACATACTTCAAGAAAAATTACAAGATTTGATAATAAAAAGAGAAAAATTATCACAAAAAATAGAAAATGAAAAAAATATAATTTTAAATGAGATAAAACTATTAGAAAAAGAAATCAGTGTTGAAAATCAAGTTATTCCTGAAGCAAAGAAAGTAAATATGGAAATTAAAATACTCAAATCAAAGGAATATAAATTGAAATTATCTACTTCTAAATTAAAGAATGCAACAAAAGATATGTTACAAATATCATATAATGTATCTAAATTTCAAAGTAAGATCGAATTAACAGAAAAAGAACTTGTAGAAAATGACAAAAATTTATTAAAATTGCGTAATATCGATCAAAATTCAAAATGTCCATTATGTATGCAGATATTATCTGAAAAACATATTGATAAAATTATAAAAGAAATAGAAGAAGAAAAAAATGACCAAGATGAATTTATTAAATATTTAAAATATCAAATAGATGAAAATAATAGTAAAAAGAAAAAAAAGATTATTGAAATTAAAGATTTTGAAATTCAAGATAGAGAATTAAGAAAAATAAAAAATGATCTAGTCAGACATGAAGAAAAATTACTATTTTTTAATAATCAAAAAGAAAAATTACTACATCTTAAATGTAAATTAAAGGAAAATAAATCTAAGATACATGATAATAATTTTAAAATAATCGAAAGAATCACCATTCAAAAATATGATAAAGAAATAAAAATATTAAATGAAAAGACACATGATTGGGAAAATCTTAAAAGGGATATTGAAAAATATCACATTGAGCAAATTGATCGTAAGTATATTGAATATACTCAAATAATAAAAAACAAGAATAACTTAGAACGAAATATTTTAGAAATAGAAAGCTACATTAGAGATCTTAAAGATGACATACAGAATGATGAAATCAAACTTAATCATGAAATAAAGATACTTGAGAAGAATAAACATGTTTTAAATGAATTAAATACAATAGAGTCTGAATTTAAACAATTAAATGAAAAGAAAACACGCGTAAAAGAAATACTTTCTAGATATAATGCAGAATTATTTATAATAAAAGAAAATTTATCCCAATTAGAGGATAATATTCAAGAGAAAAATAAATATTATATAAATAAGATAAAATATCAAAATATTGGAAATTGGATAGAACAAATATTTGTACCATCAGTAGAAGAAATAGAAAGACATATTCTACAAAACATAAACGAGGAATTTAATATATTATTCAATAAATGGTTTGATATTTTAATGACAGAAACTTGTAGTGATATTAGCATAGAAATAGATGAGAATTTTACTCCTTTAGTATATCAAAATGGGTATCAATCAAGCATGATAAGTTTAAGTGGAGGAGAAAAAACTTCTGTTGCTCTAGCATATAGATTATCACTGAATTCTATGATAAAAAAAATCTCCGGTATAAATGACAGTTTATTAATTCTAGATGAGCCTACAGATGGCTTTAGTAAAGAACAACTAATACATGTAGGAAAAATACTAAAAGAATTAGATTCTACTCAAGTAATAATAGTTTCACATGAAAGAGATTTAGAAATTTTTGTAGATAAAATATTCAAGATTGTGAAAACAGGAAACATATCAAAATTAGAATCAACAGATTAAAACTATTTCTATCAAATTCTCATAGTGTTATCTAATAATTAGTATCTAATATGGATACTTAATTCATTCTGGAGTTAATTTCATATAGTTGATTGGATCATTATTAGATATAATAGGCATGAAAAATGAATTCTATTTTTTGAAGACATTGTTAGCTGTATTAATATGTTTAATATTTGTATTAAGTATAAATTTTACAACCATTTACAGTCAAGAATCTACTATAAATGCAACTACTTTGAAACAAATTGACAAAGATCTATCAAATAATAATACCCAACTCATTACTAATAAAACTGAGATCACTCTGGTAGAATCTACTATTTCAGATGTCCCAGTATCTGAATGTGATAATGTGTACAAAGTTTTAAGTCCTTCAACACCATGCATGATGATTTTAACTGATATCCATAAAAATATCCAAATCGATATCGATTATGAACTAACTGAAAACGATAATTATATTAACATAATCCATAATTTTAATGAAAATACTTCGCCAAAGATGATCGATTTGAAATCTGGAAGTGTATTATCTTTAACTCCGATAGGTGATGATTCCTTATTGTTAAGAGACATATCCATATTTATAACCAGTAACAACACCAGTGATGGGGAAATTATTGGACTTGATAAAATGATCCGTGAAAAGTTAATTTTTAATAAATTTAACATAAATGATATGAATCTGTTTATAGTTCCACAAGCTAACGATAAAGATTTTCTTTGGAATCTTGTTATAAAATATAATGTCGCAAACGAATTAGTAGCATATTATATTATTAATAATATAATGGTCACTGACTAAATTTGTAAAATAAAAATAATACATAATATAATAATATAATAAAATGAAAAAAACAACGGTATATAATAAATTTAGTTTAATGATAATACCTATTATATTAGGAATACTAATTATTATAATAAATCTAAACAATTATGTCTATGCCGAATGTAAAAATTGCATATTAAATAATGATCAAAAACTTTCACAAAATATTGAATATACTCAAAACCACAAAACGATAAAATTTAATATACAAAATGATAATTATAAATCCAACTTAATTTTTTCTTCTAGAAATATTGATGAATCAAACAACTCAAATATTCTTGATTTATGTACTGGCTCATTACAATGTTTCAGTGGAATAGTGACCAAAGTTATAGATGGAGATACGTTAGATGTGGGAGAACAACGAATCCGGTTAAGTCTAATCAACACGCCAGAAAGAGACCAAACTGGTTATTTCGCATCTAAAAGTTTTGTTGAATCCATCTGTGGAGTTGGAACAAAAGTTTTGGTAGATCAAGACGATGGTCATACTCAGGGAAGCTATGGTAGATTAATTGGAATAGTATATTGTGGCAACGATAAAATACTACTCAATGAAATTTTACTTGAAACAAAAAATGCCAAAATTTTGAAAAAAATTTGTACTAAAAGTGAATTTGCCCATACTAAATGGGCTCAAAAATTTGGTTGTTGATATACTTTTTGATTTATAGAAAAGCTCTTACGTTAGATAAAAACAATGTAATGAAATTATGTCAAAATACCTTCGAATGGGGTGATTATATTGATAAAGTTTGGAGCATATGGTTACAAGAACCAAATACCACATTTTATGTAGTAGAAAAATGTGAAAAAAATAATTATGAAAAAAATATAGTAGGTATTGGACATTGTGCGTTATGTAGTAACAAAACTATGGTGTGGATAGAAGGAATAAGAGTACATACGCATTTTAGGCGAAATAATATTGCTAGTACTCTTATTATCAAGATGTTGAACCAAGGAATAAATAATAAGATAAATCTTGCATCAACAATAGTGTCCATAAAAAATATAGCATCGCAAAACCTCATGGAAAAACATGGTTTCAACTTAATTTCAAAATGGGTATATGTTAGTATTAAACCTCATCAAATTCAGAAAGATAATAATGTTAGGTTTGCTCGAATTAGTGATTATAAAAATATATTAAAATATCTTAAAGAATCTGATATTTTTTCAAGATCTGGCAAGAGATATGTACATTCATGGAGATGGTATTTTTTAACTAATCATTTATTGTATAAATTCTTGAAAAATAGACAGATAATATTAGCTACTGGAAATCAAAGTTCTATTATCCAAGGTATTTTGATATTTGATCAAAATGGTTATTGGAATGATTCTACAAAGTTTCAAGTGATGTATGTCGATGTTTTGTCAGATTATTATTTACCTCAATTGATTGAATTTACAATTAATTTAGTATTTATAATTAACAAGAGTCATAAAAAAAAATATCATGATTCTCTAAAACCTTATTTTCACAAAATTCAGTTCTTTATACCTTCAATATTGTATAAAGATACTCTTTTTGCCAAGGAAAATACAAAATATGTCGAAGAATTTTTTCTATATAATAATAATTTAAGCGTTGAATAAAGTGATTATGATGCTCATTTGAATTCATGCCCTTTTTTGAACTTGTATTTTTATTTTATATTGCAAAAAGATGAATAATGAAATCAAATTATATTTATGTAATAAAACATAATTATTCTTAATACACGTATAGATCTTTCATTAAGTTAACAGTGCCGAAAATTTTATTCAAATAAAAGTAAGAAAGATAAAAGATAGTTTTAAGATAGTTAAATCTAAAAATCAAAACTATCTGAATTACTATGATAAAATAATAGACATAAAATACCGAAATAATAAAATTTTTAAATTTCATACTTAACTTATATTTAATTATTTCATCTAAATAAATTAGTAACTTATCTCAAAAAAAGTTTGAAATCCTAGTCTGTCTTCTTATATTCTTATACACAGAACTTTTTTCTAACCAATAATATTTTTGTACAACAAAATCACTGCATGCATTATTTAAAGCATCTTCAAAATTTTCAAAAGACAGTACAATTCCTTTCTTAAATAATTTTCTTATACCTTCTCTTATTTGCCAGACTCCCAGTGGAATTTCATATGTTGGCTTGATCTCTCTGAATATAATCACTGATGCTCTTCTTTTTATCTTAAATAAATGTTCAGTTACTCCAAGTTTTGCAGCAAAATATGCTCCTGCAATTTTTGGATAATGATCTATTCTCCTCACATTTTCAAAATCTGATTCTAAAATAAATCTCTTATGATTCATATCAAACCATGCTTCTATCATCTCAAAATACCATACATCGTCTGGAATTAATATTATCGAATAATGGTTTGAATAATGTGAATATTTTATAACTTGAAATGAATCTATTGTTGGGTACATTTCTATTTGTTTTTTCAAATATGATGAAATAATATCATCTGTAGCAGATATACTCCATTTTGTTGGAACTAATTTTCTATTTTTTTTAATTCCCAGCATACCCAAACTCATTGCTCTATGAATTTTGCTTATGTCTACCTTTTTTCTATAAAGTTCAATTATTGAATTTGTTGAATCAAGATCTTTATCGTAATAATAATATTCAAGTTTTCTGTCAGTTTGTATTGATGAGATCTTAAAGGATTTTAATAGTGATGATGGTCCAGATGGGATAGTTTCTCTATTCATAGAATCCTTAGAAAGACTAAATTGAGGATTTTTTTCCAGAGTTAATTCACCATCTGTAGATTGTGATGCTATAGCTAATTCTTGTAATGATTCAATATATCTTCCTGTTGTATTATTTATATTCAGCTTTGTTATTCCGTGTATCATCGAAAGTCGATAATCTAGAATATCTTCTATATCTTTACTTTCCCACATTTCTGGAGTATCATAAATCATTGTATCTCCATGCAATGGAGGCAACAGTGGACCTACATTCACTTTTGGATATCCAAAAGATCCAACAAAAACAGATGGAGGTGAAGTTCCACAAATAGTAGGTTTTAAAGTTATTTTAGTCTGTTTTTGTAAATATGTGATCCATTTACGTTGCAATTTTTTCTTAATTTCTACATATGATGTTGACACTAAGATTTATTCTAACTATATTTTGTTGTAGTTACTAATAAAATTATATTTAATAATACATACTATATTGGTTTAAGATAAGAATAAAATATTTTTTATATTTTTCTTTGTCTTATAAAATTAAGCATAATAAATAAAAAGTATTAATATATATCTATGAATTCTATATAATTTTGATTACTATTGAAAACCTTACAAAAAGATTTGATAAAACTATTGCAGTAGATGATATTTCTTTAAAGATACTTGATGGTGAAATTTTTGGTTTATTGGGTCAAAATGGAGCCGGAAAGACAACTATTATACATATGTTGGCAACATTATTGAAACCCTCTAGTGGGACTGCTAAGATCAATGGATATGATATTGTACGAGATTCTTCAAAAGTTCGATCAAGTATAGGCATCGTTTTTCAAGCTCCAAGTAGTGATGACAACTTAACAGGATATGAAAATTTAAAGATTCATTCTATTTTATACAAAGTACCAAAGAAAGATCGGACAGAAAGAATTTTAACATTATTGGATTTGGTCGGATTAAAAGAACGAAAAGACGATCTTGTAAAAAAATATTCAGGTGGTATGCGCAGACGGTTAGAACTTGCCAGAGGTCTACTTCATAAACCTAAAGTTATTTTTCTAGACGAACCTACATTAGGTCTAGATCCTAACAGTAGAAAATCAATGTGGAAATATATTCAAAAATTATCAAATGAAGAAAAAATAACTATTATATTAACTACACATTATATGGAGGAGGCTGATGTTTTATGCGATCGAATAGCATTTATAGATAAGGGAAGAATCATCGAAACTGATACGCCAGAAAAATTAAAAAGTAAAGTAAAACAAACAAGTAATGATCAACAAAATTACAATGGAGATTATATTCAGTTAAATTTTAAAAGACCGTTAGATCATAACATATTATCAAATAATTTAAAAATATTAAAATCATTTGAATTCATAAAAAAAATTAAAGAAAGTATTACTGAAAATAAGTGTATATTAGATTTATACGTTCAAGATATTAATTATAATTTACCTACAATTTTAAAATCTATTGATCAAATTGAATCAGTCGAATTTTCGAAATTTAGTCTCGACGACGTATTTTATGCTCTAACTGATGGACAAGGTAAAGAAAAAGCAGAAGGCGGATTTATGGAAAGATATGCAAAATATGATAAATGAAATCAGTGAAATTTATGCTCAGTAGTTTAATTGGTCTATCGAATGCGTTGCAAGCTATTTATGCTATTTGGCTTCGTGAATTTAAGGTTTACACTAGAGAAAAAAGTAGAATAGTTACATCTTTCTTTACTCCTTTGCTTTGGTTGTTTATTGTTGGCACTGGTTTAGGATCTACAACTACAATGTCAATTGAGGTCAGTTACCAGAAATTTATTTTTCCAGGAATAATTGGGATGTCAATTATATTTACTTCAGTTTTTTATGGAGCTTACATTATTTGGGATAGAAAATTTGATTTTCTGAAAAGTGTCGTGGTTTCTCCGGTGAGCAGAGAAATAATTTTTTTAGGAAAAACTATTGGAGGGATGACTAATTCAATGATTCAAGTTGCTATGTTACTTATAATTGGTTTAATAATAGGTATTGATTACTCAATCATTTCGTTAATACAAATTATCTTTATTTCTATTATTTTATCTTTTTTACTTACTGGATTGGGTTTGGGTCTTGGAAGCCATATTCAAAGTCTTGAGGGTTTTCAAATGATAGTAAGTTTTGTAGTATTTCCTTTATTTTTTTTAAGTGGTGCTTTGTTTCCATTAGACAATCTGCCAGAATGGTTATCTTTTCTTACACTAATAGATCCAGCTACGTATGCCATAGATGCCTTACGAAATTCTATATTTGGTGTAGCAACTTTTTCATTTGAAATTGATATTTTTGTATTATGCGTATTTGCGGTGATTTCTGTATTATTTGGAATGTTTTCTTTTCGCAGGATGAAAGCAATATGATATTATAACGTTTATTATGTACATTTAATAAAGGTAGAAAATTATCAAAATAAAACATAGATAGGGGTCATCGTCTAGCATGGACTAGGATACCATCTCAATGAGGTATAGGCCTGGGGCGCTGGCGATCGTGGGTTCAAATCCCACTGACCCCATTGTATAAGTGGGTTCATATACTTGATTTGGATATTATATTTTGAGAATAAAGAGAAGAAGGAGGTTATGTTATAAAATTGCCAATGAAACTATCAACAACAATTGGGAAGATTGATACTATTGAAAATTCTGAAAATCTAAAAATAATTAAGGAATTTTTAGGATACATGCAAAATAATGATTCCTCTGATAATCATCAAAATAACAATCTTAAAGTCATAATTACATTTACAAAGTTTCTTGGTAAAGACATATCATTTTTTGAAGTTAAAAATAAAGATCAAATTTTATCCTTTTTAAATACTAAAAAGAAGAGTATTGATGACGATCCAGATAAAAGATGTATTACTACTTGGAATAATTATCTCAATAGAATAAGACTATTTTATAGATGGTTATACAACAAGGATAAAGACATTGAAAGAGAAAGTTGGATAACTCCTAATTTTTTAAAAATCAAAAATAAGAAAAGTAAACGAATCTCTCCATATTTAGAAAGTGAGATATGGGAAAAAGATGAACTATTAACAATTTTGAAATATGAACCGCATAAGAGGAACAAGGCTGCACTCGCATTATTTTGGGATCTTAACGGAAGAAATCATGAAATAACTTTTCTGAAGTTAAAACATATACGAATTAAAGAAAAATATGCTGAAGGTGAAGTTCCTCATGATTGCAAAACAGGAAGCGGACCAATTCTATTAACTTTGAGTTTTCCATTTGTAAGGGATTGGATTAATGAACATCCATTCAAAAACAGTTCAGATGCAAAATTGATTTGTAATCTGAAAACAGGTTCTAAAGTAAATCCAGAATCTATGTGGACAATGATGAAACAATTACGAGATAGAATTATTCAAATGCTCAAGGACGAATCTATACAAGACAAAGAAGAAGAAAAACAATTAGAATATCTGTTAAAGACTAAAAAATGGAATCCATATTGTCTTAGACATTCTTCAATCAGTTCAGATAGTGATTATCTTCCAGAATATGCCTTAAAGAAAAAAGTTAGATGGTCTATGAATTCTAAGCAGGGTTTAAGATATATCAAAAGAAGAATTGGAGATGATCTAAAAAAACAAATCCTTGTAAGAAATGGGATCCTTTCCGAAAATGAAATTAAAAAGAAACCAACAATACATCTGTGTCCAAGATGTGAATTTGTGAATTCTCTTGATTTCAAATATTGTTCTAAATGTAGTTATCCTCTAGTACCGCAAGCTTTTGAAGAAATAAAAGAATCTGAGGAATTAAAACTAAAGGAATTAGAGACGAAATATCAAAATGATATGAAAGAATTGAAAGAAGAGATGGAAAATAAATTAGATAAGATAATGTCTTTAGTGCAATTAAATCCTAAACTTGCTAAAGTGAAACCCAATGTATTGATTGCTAGTAATGATCTATGACGGACAAAGTTACTTATTGATTTTTACTTCACCAATTAAGGATCGTGCTAAATTTATTGTAATTATGTGATCATTTCTATGTATTTTAATTTAGATATCCTAAAACTATATATAATTAGATAATTCTTTAATTTCTTTCAAATTTCTTAAAGATTCTTCTTTTTTTGTTAGATCCTTAACAATTAAAGACACATCTAAATTATCTATAAAATAGTAATCATAATCGCCTACTTTTGATGGGTCTTCGGAAGGATAAATTGGGCCTTCAAACGAATCAAAATAAGAATTGTCATCAAAATAAAATCTTTCGTCAACATCACGTAAATTTGGATTTTCTATAAAATAAGAATAATTTTTAATTTCATTATACGTTTCATATTTTGAATATAATGGTGTAGACCTATATTTTTTTAAATCCTTGTCTAAAATCATGATCTCCTCGATCACTTTTTTTAAATCATTTTCTAATTTCAATCCCTTGGAAAAATAAACACTCATACTAAATGGCCATATTTGAATTTCATATCTACTGTCAATCATTTCTTTAATGTATTCTTCTTCTGGCAACATAACTTTCATGTTATTCATATATTTTGATAATTTTGAATTTATATGAAGAATTTTGTCAGATGTCAATAGACGTAATTTATCCAAGATTTCTTTATCTTTTATATTATTAGACCAGATAAATGTAAGTCTACAAAATAAAATATCTGAAAATAAAAAAAATATCTGTGTTAATATAATATTCAAAATTTTAAATTCAAATCCCTTGGCCCATTCATCATGATCCAAATCTTCAAAAAAATTTTTATAGTCTATAATTTCATGTCGTATTTCATTTAAACGGTACATTAAATTCCCAAACAGAACTCTATCATCTTCAGACAGTTTATCCGATTCTAATCTTTCAGACAATTTTTTATTTTCTTCAAGAATTTCTTTTATTCTTTTATTCGATTTTATTAAAGCATTTGAATTAAGTATAAAATTACGAATATTTTTTTGTTCGTAATCTCTGAATTTTTCTCGATCTTCATCTGTCCAATTATAAACATTCGTGGTGGATAAATTAATTTTTTCGGATATTTCAGAAAAATTTTTATTGTTTATTCGTTTTATTGACTTATCTATCAAATCAGAATATACGTCATCAAATCTATCCAATTCTTGTTGTACTGATAATAATATGTTATCTTTTTTAAGATGTAATGCAGAATCGCGTCTATTTGTAGATTTATTTTCAACTAATTTTTCTTTAACTAACTCCGAAATTATTCTAAATACTATCGATCTCGATACAAAATTATCAACTCCTTTAACAATATCTTCCATTTTGCATCCTGGATGATTTTTTATATATTCAATAATTACTTGTCTTCTTTTTTCTGGTGTTATATTTTCTCTTAATTGTGACAATAAATATATTAGTATACATATCTATATATTTATACTTATATGATAATATTTCTTGTATTTTATTATGAAAAGAAATACGTCAACGATCTTAATTGATGTAAATAGAAGAAAGAACCTTTCTAAAATAGGAAAGAAATACCAAACATATAATGATATTATAATTGAATTGATCGAATCTAAAATGAAATTGGATTCGCTTGAAAAAAGATCACGTCAATCACAAGTAAACAAACATAGAAACTCAAATGGTGATAAATAGAAATATGAATAATACATCAAAACATTCTTTTAAACAGATCTGTAACGGTTTTGGATGTAATTATGAGGCTTCTGAACAAGTGACTGTTTTAGCAGGAAATAAAGAAATTATATTGAAAGTATGTAAAAAATGCCTTCCTAATTTTCAAGATGAACATAAAAATACTTAAGCGAGAGATGAGGTAACAAATTTGAACATAATCGTAAGAATTTCAGATGAATCTGAATATGATTCGAAGTGATTTCTATGACAAGTAATCAATCTTCACAATATGATGTTGATCGGTGGGCCGATTTTTGGTACTATGAAATAGGGGTAAATGTAATTCCTGCTGATACTAAAAACAAAATACCATTAGTACCTTGGCGGCCAAACCAAAACAAACCAATACCCAAAGATGTATTTGAACAATGGAAGAAGGAAGGCAAATTCAACAAAGGATTAGCAATAATTTGTGGGAAAATTTGGCGCGGCCGACATAAAGGAAAATATCTTAACGCAATTGACTGTGATAATAAAAAAGCAATTGACGAAATTTGTACATATAAAGGAAAAAAATTAACTTTACCACAATTTGCTAAATGGACATTAGTGGAACAACATAAAGATGATTTGACAAAAGCGCATATATACATAATATCTGAAAAACCATTCAAAAAGAAAAGTAGTGACAAAGTAAATCCTGGACTAGTTGAAAAAATAGGAAAAGATGAGATTCCTGCAATAGAAGTAAAAGGCTTGGGTGAACATGGTATAATGTTTGCAACTCCATCAGTTCATAAAAATGGATGGAAATATGAAATAATTGGAATAAAAAAACCTATATTATGTGATGAGTTTGAAAAACATATCGATAATATCCTTGGGAAATATGGAATTGAATATCTATCATCCTCTTCTGATACCAACAATGACAATACAAAATCATCTTTGACACCAATAGAAGAATTATTCAAACCAGATTACAAAGTATTGGAAGGCCGCAACAGACATGAAGCACTACTACGCATAATGGAATCACTACTTAAAAGAAATCTCAAGACATTGGAAATATCACAGATCAAAAACCTATCATATGAATGGAATCAAAAACATTGCGTTCCTCCACTTGATAATAAAGAATTTGAAAGGCAATGGAAAGATGCACAAAGTTTTGTAGAAAAGAGTAATGAGAACAACAGCAAAACTGGAGTAATTGAAAGTAGTGATAACACAATAAAAAAATATAAAATTATGTCATCATCAAACCTTTCAACATCTTGTGCAAAAAATATCGTTGATCTTACATTAGAAAATTCTACGTTATTGAAAAATGAGTTTGAACAGCCTCATGCTTTGGTCAAGATAAATAATCATTATGAAGTATTATCCATGGATAGTAGTAAATTTGAGAATTATTTATCTAAACTATATTATGATAAAAATGAAAAACAAGTTGCAAATGCAGAATCCATAAACAATGCAATCAGAATGCTTAAAGCACAAGCAATTTTTGAAGGAAAAACTATGCCTTTGCATTTAAGACTTGCATGGTCTAACAACGAAACAAAGGATACAATATATTATGATTTATCAGATGAAAATAGACGTTCAATAAAGATAACAAAAGACATGGGATGGAAAATAGTAGAAAATCAGTTTGAAGTTCTATTTAAAAGATATGGACATCAATCGGCGCAAGTTGAACCTTCACATGATTATGATAAAGAAATATTTGATAAATTCATAAATTCTCTGAATATAAAAAATGAAGGACATAAACTTTTAGTAAAAGTATGGATTACTTCTTTATTAATTCCAGAAATAGCACATCCAATACTATTGCCATATGGAGAAAAAGGTTCTGCAAAATCCACATTACTCAAGAAAATAAAAATGTTGATAGATCCTAGTCAATTAGATTTGTTTTCCGTATCTAGAGATAAAACACAATTTATTCAACAAATGACACATAATTTTTTGTGTTTTTATGATAACGTTAGATATGAACCCAATTGGTTATCCGATGAAGCATGTAGAGCAGTTACAGGCGGTTCATTTAGTAAACGAAAATTATATTCAGATGATGATGATATTCCATATAGATATAAGAAAATTCTAGGATTTGCAGGAATTAATGTAATTTTCAAAGAACCAGATGCATTAGACCGCAGTATAAAAATTGAATTAGAAAGAATAAGAGAGGAAAACAATATTCCAGACTCAAAAATAGAACAAGAACTAAAACAACAAATTCCTCAATTATTGGGTTTTTTATTTGATATAATCTCAAAAACATTACAGATTAAAGATTCTGTAAAATTGAATAGATTGCCGAGAATGGCAGATTTTGCAGAATGGGGCGAAGCAATTGCTAGAGCATTAGGATACAAACCACTCGAATTTATGGACGCGTATTTTGAAAATCTTGGAGAGCAAAACATAGAAATCATTGAATCAAATCCATATGCTGAAGCAATATCTAAATTCGTAGATTATGAAAAATTGTGTTGGACAGGTTCACCTAAATCATTAACCAAAGACTTGACAAATTATGCAGATAACAATGATATTGACAGCAGTAAATTTCCAAAAACTGCAACATCAGTATCTCAAAGACTAAACAAAATCAAATCTAACTTGAGAGAAGGTTTAGGTATAGAAATTACTGTAGGCAGAATTACTTCAGGAAATGGCAACAAGAAACTGATGAATACTGCCATCATAAAAATTAGGAAGTTATCTCCAGTAGCTCCAGTAGCTCCAGTAGCTCCAGAAAATGATACAATTAACGAAGGAAAACAAGATTTTATCACTGGAGCTAAAAATGAGACTGGAG
>JBNAIF010000233.1:0-25629 GCA_050043595.1 Nitrososphaeraceae archaeon
CCGGAACAGAAAAAACATTTCGAACTTTTAATTAGATGGGTTAGAAAACCGTTACCTGGTCGTTTGACTACACATCTATTCAATATGAAAGAAGGAGATGAAATTAGCTGGCTAAAACCAACTGGAGCCTTCACAATAAATGAAACTATGCCGGATGGGTCTCAAGATAATAGGAGACTAGTTTTAATAGGTGGAGGGACTGGACTAGCTCCTTTTATATCATATTCGCTTCACTTAAAGGCAATAAGAAGTAAAAGAGAGATAATTGTATTACATGGTGCTAGCTATGTCGATGAATTAAGTTATAGAAGTCTTCTTACAGATTTGGAAGACGAAAGCATAGATAGTGGCAAAGATAATTGGGATTTTAAATATCGCGCAAGTGTTAGTAGGCCACAAGAATCGTTTAATAGATCATGGGGTGGACAAAAGGGTAGAGTAGAATCTTTTCTTAAACCAGAACCAGGAACAGAAAAATCACCATTAGAAAAATTAGTAGAAGACAATATAACTCCGGAGAATACTTCATTTTATGTATGTGGTTGGCAAGGAACGGTCGACGGAGTATTAGATTATCTAGTGCCAAAAGGTTTTGTAACTGAGAGAAATAGAAGAGAAGATAAAACTTTTGATATAAAATTTGAATCATATGGATAATAATCTGATTTAATAGATTAAATTACCCATAATAAAATATTTTTTTAAATGAAATTTGAATATGAAGAATTTTCTTCAATTGAAGATATTTTATCCTATATGGTTTCAGTTGCACCATATATGAAACAATTGTTACCTTTAACATGCTATAAAGGATATATTTTTTCATTAGTTCCAATTACACAATTTTCATTAGATGTGTTAATGATGATATATACAAAAAAAAATATAAAAGAAGGAATGATAGAATTTGACATAGCGACAAGAACATACAAAAATGTTAGTGAAATGAATAGGGCAGATAAGAACTATTTTATTATTTTAAAACCAAAATCAACAACATTAGCTGATGAGGCGATTAAACGTCTTGAAAACAATACAACAAAATAATTAATAAGATTAAATATTAAAAAATTATAATAAATTAGATCTTAGGATATGTTGGAATAGTAACAGAACGTTTTCTTGAATATTTATCAATAATATCTTCAGGTAATTTACCGCCAAACAAATCTTTTGATAAACCACGTAAATACCTCATGATAGCCCATGTCCCAAATTTTATCAAACCAGCCATAAATAATTTCATAGGAGGTCCATAAGTTTTATTGCGAATAATAATTGGAATAATATCATTTATAACACGAAGATTATGTTCCCAACATTTCCAAAACAAAGTAAATTGAGATTCATTGAGATTGCCAAAATGCATAGAATTTTTTTCTGAAAAATCTTGATAAAGCAAAGGTGCGACTAATCCCCGCATATTCATTTCCTTAAAGTCATTTATTAGATCTATAGTATATTGTGTCTCATCAGGGGTCTCATCAGGCCAGCCAATAATAAGAGTCAGTGCAGGAAACCAGTGATTTTTATTTAAAATTCTACAGCCTTCTCTAACTACTGAACCCCACTCTTCTGGTTGAAATGGTTTTGTTTTTACTCCTAAATGTTTTTTAACCATTCTAGGAGCTACTGTTTCTACACCAAGATTAGTTGCTAACCATCTACCAGTAGTTTCCATATCATTTATCTTAGATAATTTTGTTATAAGATCTGGTGACGAAGTTACAGCAGATAATGTCATGTGTGTAGTCCCAACAAAATTTGCACCAGTAGATTTTAATCCCGTCCACAAATCAATAATTGCTTCTGAATTAGGAACGAAATCTTTGTTATCACAACCATACAATAACATTTCATCAGATTGTAGCCAAATAGAATCAAAACCATAATTGAGATTAATTTTTGCCTCTTCTTGAAGCCTAGAAAGTGGAATATCTTTTTTTGACCGTTTATTAACATCACAAAAATCACATCCACGACCACAACCCCTCATAGCTTCAATTAGAGAATTTATAGTTGGTCCTCGAATTTTTGGTATATTTTCGATATTTCTAACGAATGTATGAAGTAATTCTGGCGCATCACCTTCTTCTAGGTCATGGAATAGATCTAGTGCTAACTCATCAGCTTCACCTATCACTACAGTATCTATTCCATGAATTTTCATACGATCAGGTTTAGCTAATTCCCATGCACCATTACCACCAACTACAACTTTGAAGTCATATTTCTTTTTAAGCTGAATAATGGAAGCACACATTTTTTTAAATTTCATGGCTACATAAGATAATTTCTCAGGTGACATAGTAGTAGTTACTGGAGCCATTCCCAATGGATCCATAACATTTATTCCCACTACTTTAGTATCCTTCCCTATACACTTATTTAACATTTCAGGGTGAGCTAAAAAAACATCTGAGCGATCATATTCTTTCAATAGAGCTCCTTCTATTCTTCGTAATCCACATTGAGCCACCTTAACCTCGCCTGTAGACTTATCAGTTTCTACACTAGGGCAAAATAATTTATCAAAAACAAATTCGGGTACAAGTTCATATGGACCACATGCAATAAATCCATAAAGAAAATTACCTCTGTAATTGGTCATCAAGCTTCTATCAGCAGTTAAAACTACACGTTTACCAGAATTTATCATTAATTAAACCTCTATCCACAGGTTTTATAGATCGCATATAAATTTATTATCATAAACTTACACGTTGTATATTAAGTAGAATAATATTATTAACTAAAATAAAACGATTAATTAGTATAAACCTTTATCATGACCTTTTAACAAAATTGAACGTAATTGTTTTCGATTTAAATAATTTAATGCTTCAGAATAACTAGTCCATATAAAATCATCATGCTCATTAGACAATGTTATTATTTTAACAGATGTAGTAGCATAATAGAAACTTACATCTTTCCTTGATTTAATTCCATCGCCTTTGTAGAACGTGTAATGAATTTTACCTATAAAAGATAAGATATTGATAGAATTTATTCCGGTCTCTTCTTTTACTTCTCTAATAAGTGTTTGAAGTTCAGTTTCACCATCTTCCTTGTGTCCTTGAGGAAAACCCCAATAACCTCTTCTGTTTCTCAACAACAAAAATTGAGGTATGTTTTCTTTTGATGTTGATTGATATTTGATTACTGCTCCTACCGAATGTTCAATATTCACGTTATATCTCTGAGTATATAAGTAGAATTATAATATTGTTTCTTAAATGTATTAATACTGTATTTATCAAATGAATGTAAATGGGCCGGTCGTCTAGACTGGTAGGATACGGCATTGGCATTGCTGAGATCGTGGGTTCAAATCCCACCCGGTCCATAAATGAATTACAAAATAATTAATTTTTAATATTATTGTAGATAATTATATTTAGTAAATTGTATTTTGTAAACTGGGAAAAAGATATTACAATTTTACAAAAAAATGATGAGTTTCTAGTAATGAAAAAAGCTAAACCTCTTAAAAAATTAAGAGAATTAATTTTGATTTTTTTGTATACCATTATATCATTTATAACTATTCATCCCACGATACCTTTAGTACAAAAAGAAAACAGTATCAATAATGAAGGATTTGAAATAAGGAAAAAATTAAAGGAAATAGGTATTAATACGCCAAACCTGATTTCTATCGGTAAAAATGACTTGATAGAAGAATACATTGATGGAGGTAATTTATATTCAATATTCAAAGAAAAATTAAATAATGAAATATATGATATTTCATACGGAGTAGGAGTTTTAACTGGTAAATTACATAACGAGGGATATGTTTTTATAGACAACAAAAGTCAAAATTTTCTTATAAAAAAAAAAATAGATAAAATTTTCAGAACAGATTTAGGATTTATTCATTTAAATAATTCATTTTTTGCTCGTAGTTTAGACATTGGATCATTCTTGGCAAGTATTATGGATTTGGAATACCATAATTATATCAAAATAGAAAGAAATTTTCTTAATGGATACCATGAAATAATTAGCAACCGTACATCATACTTATCCATATTATTACGAAATTTATTGGCAATAGGATTTAGTAGTAATTATAGAAACACTTTAAAAAATATGGCTAAAAAAACTAGAATATAATAGTAGCTATATAGGAGGTAGTTCTTTCTTTTTGTCGAATCCACCAGAACCAAATTTACAATAAAAACATTGATCGGATTGCATATATGGTATTTTTTGGATTATAACAGCACCTAATTTTAACGCAAATTTTGTCATTAGCCTATGTTTAAAAGGCATCGCGGGAATAACTTCATTAAAATATACATCGTAATGATCTGGACAAAATTTTAATGTAATTTGAGCACGTTGCTTATTTTTACTTATATTATCTTTGCTTAATGTTTTTGCAATATTGATCTGTTCTCTGATATATTCATGTTTAGGACATGGACAATCTTTACCCTCAGGATGTTTATATGCAGGGGTATTCTTCCAATCGAAATCTGGAAAATCTTTCTCAAAATCATCCATCTATACACAATATTAAAACATAATATCATATAAATTATATGAAGCTAAAATAATTATTTGATTACAGATAGTAAAAATATATATATTTTTAAAAAATATAACAATCCTAAAGCGGCGTGAGTACAACCGAAGAAAGTAGAGATACTGTCCAATCTAAACGAAATTCTAAAGATTTAACTAGTATAGAATTAAATTTAAAGAATTTAGTAGAGTTTAAAGAGTCTCTAGTTAATAACCAAAAAAACTTAGATGAACAAATACAAAATACTAATGAAAAAATTGAAAAAACTAAAAAAGAAATAGATGGAGAAAGAAAAAAATTAGAAGATCTTAGAGTAAGACTGAAAGAAGTTAATGATGTGAAAGAAGAAGAATTTCCAAAATTCATGGAGTTAAAAAATACAATTACAAAAGCTAGGAATCAGATGAAATTAATGGATGAAAAAGCTGGAAATAGGTCATTCAAAGAAAGATCAAATATAAAACAGCTTTCGAGAACACTCGAACAATTAGAAAAAGATATTCAAACTAAAAAATTATCAAAAGAGGAAGAAAGAAGATTAGTAAGTCGTGCAAAAGAAATTGCAACAAAACTTCATGCATTAAAAATTATTCATAAAAAAGAAGATCAATATAGAAATATATCATCAGAGTACAATATATTAAAATCTAAAATAAATGAATTATTTGACAAAAGATCTGAATTTGGAAATAAGATTGGCGATATTAAAAAATCATTAGACAAATTACTAAATTCGAGAGAAGATCTGTATGAAGAAAGAAGAAAAACAATTAGAGAAGTCAGAGAAATTAATTCGAAATTAGAGATGGTAAATACACAAATTAGTGCAATAGAATTTAAAAGATCAAGAATATCTTCGCCAAATAAGAGATTCAAAGATAGATTTAATAGAACTTATGGCCCAAATTCGGTCAAAGAAAGATCAAAAAGAAATAAAGAGAATCAGGAAATGTGGAATTCATTGAAAGAACAAGCATTGAAAAAAATGTCGAGTGGAGAAAAATTAACATTCGACGAAATGAAGCTTATATATAGCGATATTAACTCGGATTAGCAACTACCAAAATTATCTAATATAATATATTTTTATTAGAGTATGTAAACCATTTTATAGTCATATAAAGAGATAAATGACAATAGTGAATAATGTTTATTTTACACCTTACGGCGTTGGATTAGGGCATGCTAGCAGATTAACAATGTTAGCTGAGAACATAATTACAGAAAATAAAAATAATAGTAAAATAAACGTAAGGTTTTCTTCCTTTGGAGAAGCAGTTGAATACATTAAAAGAACAGGATATGATTGCTTGACAGTACCAGAAGTTGAATTTTCTTGGAATTCGGAAGGAAGTTTTTCGTTTAAAGAATCAATATCAAAAATTCCTTTATGGTGTAAAAATTTCCTAAAACAGGTAAACATGGAAGTAAAAAATATGATAAAATTTTCCCCTAATGTAGTAGTTTCAGATTCAAGATTATCTTCAATAGTTTCTGCAAAATTATTGAATATCCCGTCTGTCGTCTTATTAAATCAAATTAAGTTATTATTGTCTCCAAGATTGCATTCATTTAGAATGGCTAGATTATTTGAACTAATTAATGGAGAATTCGTAGGTTTAATATGGTCACAAGCTAATGAAATTCTCGTTCCAGATTTACCGCCTCCACTAACCATTTCAGAAATGAATACTTGGAATACTTCAACAGTTCTAAAGAAAATAAAATATGTAGGATTTATGTCTCCAGAATTTAGATTATCAAACCAGAGAATAGAAAAAATAAGAAATCAGTTAGAATTCAACAAATCAAAACCAACGATTTTTTTCCATATAAGTGGTCCTCTAGAAACGAGATTACCAATAATTAAAATAATTTTAAACACAGTAAAAAATCCAAAACATGAATTTCAATACATCATATCAGAAGGTAAACCTAATGGCAATACAACTCCGATGAAGATTTCAAAAAATGGACGATATTACGAATGGTGTCCAGTAAGGGATGAACTTTTTGCAATGAGTGACATATTGGTTTTAAGAGGTGGTCATACTGCAATATCACAAGCGATAAAATTTGGAAAACCAATGATTTCAATTCCAATAGAGAATCATCCAGAACAGATAGGAAATTCAAATAAATTAGCAAAAATAGGTTGTGGAATATACATAAGTAAAAATGATTTAAATTCATCTAACATATTGCAAGGAATTACAGATATATTAAATCAAACAAAATATCAAAAAAAAGCAACTGAGCTAATGGAAATGAGTAGAAAAATTAACGGAATTGATAATGTGATGAATATAATTAGGACATATATAAAATGAATATGACTTTATGTTTTTAGAAAGCTTATTCACCAATGAAATAATGTTATTATAGCTTTGTAAATATTTTTGTTGATCTGAACAGTAACAATCATTATTTTCAAATTCATTAAATTTAATGATATCAAAAGCAAATTTATAATTATATACGTCTTTAGTTATAAATGGTAACCAAGGAATTTTATTTGAATTGAAGTAATATTTAACATATTTTTCTATCAACCAATTAGGATGAATAGAACCATTCAAAGATAAGAGGATATTTGTCGTCGTGGAAGATATCAATGAAAATTCCAGAATAATACAATCTATTAAACTTAAAATTTTCTCATCCATAATTTTTAACGGAAAATACAATAAATGGAGTACGTATTTTTTATTTGGTAATAATTTTAATATATTATAAAAATTTTTTAATTTATTTTTTAGATCGTTGTAACTAAAAAATATCATCAAAACATCTGGAATGAAACCTATTTTGATCATGTCATAGATACAATATAGAGATAAATCGTTATAATAAGTACAAAATATTCTTTTTTTATTTTTAGCATAATAAACTCCGCCTAATCCCTTGAACATATTATAAAAAATATAAGAATTTTTTGAATTTGTAATATAACAAAATATTGCAGTGGTAGATTCTGTATCACTAGATGCAGGTCTACAATTACGATCGGATAATTCAGATATTAGCTTTCCAGTAGATGCAAATTCCAAATCACGTTCAACAAATTGAATATTATTAGAAAAAACTTTAACAATAAATTTCTCATTTGGTCTTGTGATTTTTTTACCTATAGAAACAATTTTGTCAACTATGCTAGAAAATTTAGTCTCTGTATTTACTGCAATTCCTGCTTTCTCAATTCCTAAAAAGTTTATGGCAATATTAGAAGCCTTTACTGGATCATCTACATCAAAAACAAGAAATAATTTTTCTGAAATAATTCCATATATTTTAATATTATTCATTGTAAATTTTTTAATTAATAATGTCCTTATTTTAGAAATAAATGAAATTGACGTAGGAAATACAATTAATTTAAGATTATTTTGTTTCTTCATTTTATAAATATTATAAAAAATTAATTTAGTTCATCTATAGCTTTGTTAATGTTTTCTTTGTCCGAAGCATTAGGCGTTTTTTCTAAATAACGTAATAGATCTGATTTTCCTTCTTGATTTCTGTTTAAATTTAGTCTAGATATAGCCCGATTTTTATAGATAGGACCATTTCTTTCTGGATTAATGAAAATAGCTTTTGAATAAAATTTGTCAGCGAGTAAATAGTTTTGGTTTTTTAGATAATAATTCCCCAGGCCACGATATGCCAAATAATAATTATCATTATATTTTATAGCATTATTATAGCATTCAATCGATTTAAGATCATTTAATTCATTATAAATACTACCTAGTGTAAACCAGGCGTGTGCATTATCTCTATCAGTTTCTATCGCTTTATTTAGCTTATCAATAGATTGTTTAAAATTTTTATCTTTTAGATCCTTTTCAATTTCAAAACAAATTTTATTAGAATTAAAAAATTTTAAATCATCTTTTTTTACGATATTAGTCATATCATTTGGAATTAATAGTATTGAAATACAATCATCTTGTTTCCATTCAGATTCAAATTTATTTTCAGGTATAGATCCTTCCATATCTGGTTGAGGTACGTAAGTTAATATTCTTTTTTCCGTGGTATTATATCCAGATATTAAAATTGCATGTTGAATTATATCATATATTCCTGGAAAAATAACAATTATTGGAATTCCCTGATCAATTCTTTTTTTTAAATCATTAATAGATCCTTGGTAAATATAATAATTAAAACTTTTTTTACTGGCAAAAATTAAACTTTCATACAATGTCATAGGTTTACTAAAATTTTGATTCAAATCCTCTCCCCAATATTTTAATAGAACATCAACAACAAATGGGATATTTTTATTGTCTTCTACTAGTGGCAACTGTAATTGATGAGAATTATCTATTTCCAATCTAAATTAAAAATATATTTAATGGAAAATAAAAATCAATCTACTTGTTTATAAAATTAGAAAATATAATAAACCCCATATTTCCACTTTTTTCTGGATGAAATTGAACTCCATAAATATTTTTAGATTTGTGACGGATTATTTCATATTTATTAAATTTTGAATATGCAACTGACTCGAAGGAAGAAGGTAATCTAGATATAGCATATTTATGACTTTCATATACGTTAAACATAGCATTTTTTTCTAGTAATTTATTGGATTTGGAGATTACAATTTCAAGATAATCTTTAACATAATTATCCATTTTTATTAAAGTTCCTCCATTAAATAAATTTATGGCTTCCGCACCATAACATATACCAAGTAATGGAATATTATTACATTGACAATAGTCTATTACTCGAAAATTAGTAAAATTTGTATCAGTGTTATTTTTTTGCCTCCCAGATAAGATAACATGATCATATTTGTCTAATTCAGGAATTTTCAACTCATCATGAAATATGCGCTCAAAATTGATATTTAGTTTATTTAAATAAGTGGATATGTCTATAACAAATGGGGAACCATTATCAAGAATTAAAGTAAGCATTCTAAGCAATTATACTAAAGAATATTAAAATATTGGCTCACAAGGAAATTCTACGATTAAAATCATAGTTAGTTACAATTCTATAAAATACACGATAATCAATAGAATAAAATTTTAGTTTTTAATGGAATGACACATTTGTTTACAAGATGTAATACATACACTTGACTCTATGATTTTTTACAATAAATTTATATATTGTAATATATATTACAATTAGTAAGGTGATATGAATGAGAAAAAATGAAACAAATTTCAAAAAAACATTGAAAAAAATTGAAAAAGAGTTTGCATTTTTAGAAAAATTATTTGGTAAATTTTATCGACCTATAAAAAAAGAACCTAATACAAATATTAAAACTTTATCTATAAAAAAAGAACCTAATACAAATAGTAAAACAGTATACTATTATGGATATCAGATAACGACAGGATTTGATGGAAAATCATATATCAAGGAATTTGGAAATGTTAGACCTATGGACATAAGTTTAATTAAACAAAACAAAACAATAGACCCACATATAGATACTAAATATTACAATAAAATAAATCAATATATAATTACCGCAGAGATTCCTGGTGTTTCAATAGATGAAGTTAAAATTAAAATAGATGGGAATTTAATCGAAATTAGTACAGATAACAATGCAAAAAATTATTTTGGAAAAATTTTGGTAAAAAGAAATTTAGAAAACAAAATAGAAAAGATGACATATGTAAACGGAATATTAGAACTTAGAATAAATGCAATCACATTACCAAAAAATGAATCAATTGAGGTAAGCTAGAGATAGTTTATCAAAAAAATAAGGAGATATAATACATGGAAAATAAAAAAATTTCATTAAAAGTTTGTGAGACTAATTCAAGATTTGTTGGACGGAGTGTTGCGTTAATTGATCCCAAGATAATTGAAGAAAATAATTTGAATCCAGGAGATGTATTAGAACTTTCTAATACTAAAACAAAAAATAAAAGTTATTGCTTACTTTGGTCTGGCTATCCAGAGGACTATGGAAGAGAAACAATTAGGATAGACGGATATACCAGAAATAGCATAGCAGTTGGCATAGATGATTTAATCGATGTTAAAAAAATTAAGGCTGGAAAAGCTATTCAAATTACTCTATCGCCTACCGAAGATCTAAGTATTAGTGGTTTTGAAGATTATTTCAGACAATTATTTGATGGAAGAGTAGTCAGTAATGGGGATAGAATTTCATTGAATATTATGGGAAGAAAAATTGATTTTGTTATTACAAACATGGAACCAAAAGAAGAAGTACTGATTGCTGACTCTGCATCTACTAGATTTAAAATTGGTTCAAAATACGATTATAGTTTACAAGTTCAAAAAAAGAATTTAGGAGTAACGTATGAAGAGATAGGAGGACTCAAAAATGAAGTTCAAAAAGTTCGTGAAATGATAGAATTGCCATTAAGACATCCAGAGATCTTTGATAAAATAGGAGTAGAAGCTCCAAAAGGAGTATTATTACATGGACCTCCTGGAACTGGAAAAACTTTACTTGCTAAGGCAGTAGCAAATGAAACAAATGCTAATTTTTACACCATAGGCGGTCCAGAAATTATGAGTAAATTTTATGGAGAATCAGAAGAGAAATTAAGAGAAGTATTCAAACAAGCCCAAGAAAATTCACCTAGTATTATATTCATAGACGAAATAGATTCTATTGCTCCAAAACGTGAAGATGTATCAGGGGATGTGGAAAAAAGAGTAGTGTCTCAACTTTTAACATTGATGGATGGTTTAAAATCTAGAGGGAAAGTAATAGTAATAGCAGCAACCAATAGACCAAATTCAGTTGATCCAGCTCTTAGACGTCCTGGAAGATTTGATAGAGAAATAGAAATAGGAATACCAGATGCTTCTGGCAGACATGACATATTGCAAATTCATACTAAAGATATGCCATTATCAAAAGATGTAGATTTGAAAAATATAGCTAAAACAACACATGGGTTTGTAGGAGCTGATCTAGAATTAGTTTCTAAGGAAGCTGCAATGAGATCTCTTAGAAAAATTCTTCCAAAAATAAATTTAAATGACGAAAAAATACCAGTAGAAACTTTAAATACAATCGAAATAAAAAACCAAGATTTTATTGACGCATTAAAAGATATAAGTCCTTCTGCGTTAAGGGAAGTTTTAGTACAAAGACCAGATGTAGATTGGAACGCCATAGGTGGATTGAAAGAAACCAAGGAAGAATTAATCGATGTTACACAATTACCGTTAAAACACTCTGAATTGTTCAAACAAGTAGATGTAAAACCTCCTAAAGGAGTATTATTATATGGACCACCAGGTACAGGAAAAACTTTAATTGCTAAGGCAGTAGCTTCTACTTCTGAATCAAATTTCATAAGTATAAAAGGACCAGAATTGCTATCAAAATGGGTTGGAGAATCTGAAAAAGGTGTTAGAGAAATATTTAGAAAAGCTAGGCAAGCATCTCCATGTGTAATATTTTTTGATGAAATTGATGCGTTAGCTCCAATAAGACAAGGTAGTGGAGGTATGGAAGGCGGCTCGAGTGTAACAGAAAGAGTTGTTAGTCAGCTATTAACAGAAATGGACGGATTAGAAGATTTAAGAGATGTGGTAGTTATTGGTGCCACCAATAGACCGGATATAATAGATAAAGCATTATTAAGACCGGGTAGATTTGACAAGATATTAAATATTCCGGTGCCTGATAAAGAAGGTAGAAAACAGATATTTGATATTCATTTCAAAAATAAACCATTAAGTTCTGACATAGATGTAAAAAAATTAGTTGATGAAACTGATACGTATACAGGCGCAGATATAGAATATATAGTAAACGAGGCTGCCATTTTGGCCATAAAAGAGTATATAAATAATAATAATTTCAAAGAAGAACAAAAAGATTCCAAGAAAAAAGATCTAAAAATATCTATGAACCATTTTGAAACAGTTTTGAAAAATAGAAAAAAGAAAGAATCAAACAAAATAAAAGAACAACAACAAATCCAATAATTTTTCTTAAATAATTTTAAACGATAAAAAATTTTCATAATCTAATAAAATTTAAGTTTAGTATGCGAGTTACATAATAAATATAAAATAATAATAATAGATACATTCTTAAATTAGATTTTTATTTTAAAAAATAATGAAAGTTATAGGTTATGCAGCATTACAAGAAGGAGATAATCTTGTACCATATTCTTTTGAAAGATATGATCCTCATGATTACGACGTGTTAATTGATATCAAATATTGTGGAATTTGCCATACAGACATACATCAAGTAAACAATGATTGGGGAGGATCAAAATATCCAATGGTTCCAGGACATGAAATTACTGGAATTGTTTCTGCGATTGGTCCTAATGTAACAAGATATAAAATTGGTGATAAAGTCGGAGTAGGTTGTTTTATTGATTCATGCAGAAATTGCGATCTTTGCGACAAAGGACATGAACAATATTGTGAATACACAAATCTTACATACAACGGGTTAGAAAAAGATGGAAAAACGCATACAAAAGGAGGATATTCAAATAAGATTGTAGTAGATGAAAAATATGTTCTTCGTATGCCTGATAATATTCCATTAGATAAAGCATCACCACTTTTATGCGCAGGTATAACTCTTTATTCTCCACTTAAATATTGGAAAGTAGATAAAGGAAAAAAGATCGCGATAATTGGTTTTGGAGGATTAGGACATATTGGAGTAAAATTAGCAGATAAATTGGGTGCTGAAGTAACTGTTTTAAGTCATTCGCTCAAGAAATTAGAAGATGCAAAAAAAATGGGAGCAGATTATTTTTATGATACGTCAGATCCGGAAGTATTTGATAAACTTCAAGGTCATTTTGATCTAATTATAAATACTGTGTCAAACAATATAGATTTGGACAAATATTTGAATTTGTTGATTGTAAATGGAACTATGGTAATAGTAGGATTACCAAAAGACGATGTAAAAGTAAATGCACATTCATTAGTAGGCTCTAGACGTAATTTAGCAGGTTCAGTAATTGGTGGAATTGCTGAAACACAAGAAATGCTTGATTTTTGTGATCAAAATAACATAAATTGTAATATTGAATTGATTCCTATTCAAAAGATAAACGAAGCATATCAAAAAATTTTAGATAGTGATGTTAGATATAGATTTGTAATTGATATGAAATCATTAGAAAACTAAATAGTTTATTTTAACTTTTTTTGCATGTATTAGTTGTTTTAAAATATAAATTAGTATATTACATAGAACACATAGTACTTCTAAATTATTATGTATTATATTTTATAGATTTATTCAATATATTTTGTATTGATGAGTTTAGTAAAATTAGAAGTACACAATTCAACTTTCTGTTACAACCATTGCTGATGTACGACATTTTTTAATGTGCAAAGAACTTGTATGAAGTAAATAAATAAGATTTATACAATTTTTTACTTTGAAATATTACTGATATAAACATATAGCAGAATAAAAAGAAGATTGCTATATTTAGTATTCTTCTACTTCTTTGAAGATCAATAATATAATATTAATTGAAATTAAAAATGAATTCAAATATTGTTAGTATAGAGCCTTGTGCTTAAACACACAAGGATCTATACCAGATATACAATCATGATAGTTATTATCTTCTTTTTCTTTATAGTTGTCGTCCATAATATCTGAAATTCAAAAGGTTTGATATAATTATTTTGATATTAATTGATGATATTGAATAAATTGTGGATTTATTGACTAGTTAATCATTAGGTTGTTTTAAAATATTTTTGATTTTGGTGTAAAGTAGAAAATTATACTTTTAATTATCTAAAATGTAAAAGAGACAATATTCTATATAGAGAGATAATGACTCATTAAAATGAATTTGGTCCAGTACATGAAGATGAAGCAACCACTATCGAGACTGCAGGTCTAGATGTAGGTGAACCCGAAATACTTGCTTCTTTAGAAGATGGAATTAATATCTCTATTTTCATAATTTTCATCTAGATGGAAATTCTCGATTATATGAAATCAAAAAGTTGCAAGACAGTAATAGAATATAGAGAAGAATAAAAATATTATAAATTAAGTTCTTTCTTAATTTTTAATCGTATTATGTCAATTTTAGTAAATATTTGACTGATTGCAAAAGGAATTGCCGCTCTACATTCGTCTTTAGTTAAATCATCTGATGCATATCGCAAAAAACGTTCTTTAGTCATACCAATTACATACCCTATGTAAAAATCAATTTCATTTTCTATTTGATGTTGTTTTAATATTGTTCCAGTTTCTTCAGATATTGTAGAAGCTATTTTAATATCGTTCATTGTTTCATTAAATGATTTTAGGAGTATTTCTATTATTTTCGTTTCATTAATAACCATAGATTTTATTTCTATTACTATAATTAATATCTTCTTTAAAATCCACTTTAGTTCTCAGTTTTTTTAGTAATTTAGTTTAGTATGTAAACCAATATTTTATAATATGTATTAATATCGTAACATAATAAACATAAAAATCATGATAATGATTATTTATTAAAAGAAGATCGTAATATAATATCGGGTTGCAGCACTTGTTCCAGCATTTCTAAATGATGTACCTATATCGATTCGTGTTTGTACAGTATTTACACTGTTTGATATGTCATCAACAGGATTACGTAATTGGTTGAATCTGTTTACAACTTCTGTATATCTTTGTTCTTATAGTCAATCTTATTGAGAAATCACCACGAGCAGACATTACTATTATCTTAATATAATACGTGTTGCAGCAAGAAAACTATTGTATTTTGTTTCTAATCGTAGTTATACTATAATGTTATATACACTTTATATTTAATAACTTTATATAGTTAAATAATAAAAAATATTCAATAACAAAATTTGATTACTCATTAATATTATAACTGGAATAATTATGTCCAAAAATACATTTTTGGATTCATTATGGTGATTGCGTCTATTGTAGAAAAACATGGATGCAATCATCATTTCTATTTAATAAAATGTTGGATCTATTTATTTACAAATTTGCATAATTGTAATTGATTCTATAAGAATCCATGTAATGGTTGTATTCTTTATGAGCGGTATATTATTACAACCATTACTTATAATTTTACCAGTACTATTCACAAGTAAAATACTCCACAAATCTTATATTTTTGTAAAACGTAGATCGAATTTACCTATTTAACGTGGATATTGATACCAAGCATCGAGCCAGTCCAACTACCTTGCCAAAATCATTTTCGGTGGACCTTTTTGGTCCACATTTTCAAGAATCATATTTTTTATTAATCTGCATATATTTTATCTAGGACGAGCCACATTTGAGTTGCCATTGTACTCAAACTTTGCTGCATCATAGCTATTTCTCTATTAACAAAATTAACTTCTTTCTTTAGTTTTGTATTTTCTCTTCGTAGTTTGTTTTCTTCATTTATTTTTAGTGGATCTATAAGTATTTGTAGCCTTTGACCGTCTTTGTACCTTCGAGCAATTGTTCTAGTATTGACTTAAAGTATCCAACCCTGACTCCAGTTAATTTATGACCAGTCAAGACATCAACCCAGTCTAGTTGCACGCAGTTCATAGCCACGGTAGTAATGAAAGACCTGCAGAAGCCATGAGTAAACATTACTTTCCTGTATTTTGCTTTTTTTCTTCTTTCCTGCCGCTACTTGTTAGATTTTCTTCCTTTTTTCATGTATCAGAGTCAACTTCTAGTGCTTGTTGTATGAATTTGTAGTAAGCATCTATTTTCAAACGTTTGGACTTGGATAATATACCAGTATTATTTCGGCCGAATTTTTCTCTGATTAATTGAGCAGATCCTTTAATTTTTTCTCCATTCCTTACTCTAAAATCAATATATTTTTCTATTTCTTTTCTACATTCATGAATGCAGAAAGTAATGTATTCTTCTGGTTCTTCTGCATAAACCATAATCGTATAAATTTGATATTCATCATCATTTGGAATAAAGTCACATATTCTAAAATATGGAAAAGCAGTAAATCGTATATCAGTGTTTTATATTAAGAATACTGAGATTTTCACCATTTGATCTCTGGCATTATTGTATATTGTTCGTATTTCTTCTATGACATAGAGTCTGTCTTGAGGATCATCTTGATCGTCTGAAGTAATACATGAAGATTTTGCACCTTTCTTGAATTTATCTAGCTTTTTTCATTTGAGATAAACATCGTTCATTTCATAGAAATGTTTTATTGATGAACAATTTGACGCAACCGTACTTTTTGTTTTGTTATTTTTTTTCATAAACTATATAGTAACGTATTTTACCTTCTATTTTGGTATTAAAATATTTTAATAGTTTGTAACAATCAGTATCTTTGATAACACAAAACTTGATAAATTGTAAAAATGTAATCCTATATGCATTTTCAGTATATTTGGAACTTAAAGATGAAATAAAATTAAAATGCATAGTTTGGTATAATTTCTAGTTTGTATACCCTAAAATAGAATAAATTTACTTGTATTTAATTACAGTATGTATTAAAAGTAATGTTATAAGTATATAATAAAATTAATTATAATCATAATTGTTGTTCTTGTAATAACGCTAAATTCCAATTATTTTCAAAAATTGATAGATAAGTTAAAATCAACTGTTCTTTATTCGAATAAGTTATGAATTTTTTATCTTTCTTTCTATCATATTCTAGCAATAATAATAATTTTGTGTCAAATATAAAAAACATTATATCATAGAGATTAGATTGATTTGAACAAAGATATTCAATTCGATTCAATAAATTTTTATCTATATCTTTTTTGTATTCTAATGGAAATAATATCCTAGTTTTGATATTAATTTTATTATTCAAACTAGAAATAAACTCTAAGAAATATTTTTCATTGATCATCTTTGAAATATTAGGATTATACCAAATAAGGCTATTACTAGTTAGATTTTTATCTACTTCTTTTAAATATTTCAAGACTTTATAATCATTTTTAAAATTATGCATGAATACATGTTCTTGAGTATTATGGTTGTAATTTAATGAATCAAAATTTTCAATATTATGATTATATTTACTTGTATCATCCCACAATTTTTGAAATAAATTTTTTTTCTCTTTTATTACATTATTTATATTATCATTCGTTAAACGTATTATTTTTTGATACCACAATAATGCTATTGCAATTGAAATATAAGATGCATTGAATAATATATCCCATATCCATTCAAAACGTTCAGCTTCCTCTACATTAACACTAATTATATAAGTGTAACCAAATCCGAAATCTGCAACACTATTGAAAAGAATAAAAAAAGATATCAATAACCAATGAGTAAAAAAAGGATGACCACTACGTAAACTCCATACTATAGCTATTGCAGGAATAGCTAAAACAGAATCCAAAACCACATAAGTTATAGAAATTGAAGTAGATATCAATTCATTTTTGATATTTGAATATGATTCCGATATTGTTGTATAAATCATGAAAGAGGACAACATACAAATCAAAATTGATATAATTATTACGTGTCTATTATCTATTTTTTTATTATGTTTCCAAAATTTATATGTACCATATATATGATAGCCAATAAAAATATAACCTAATATCCAAAATAAATCAGCCAATGAAGGAAATGGAATTTCAATATTCAAAAGAATTTGATAATATGTCCACATTATTTCTCCTAAGAAAAATAATAGTAAACCAATTGTCAATGAAGTATACGTTTTTCCTTCAATACCCTTTAATATTTTTTTAAAATAGATATAAATACCAATAAAAACTGCAAAACCAGCAAAAAAATTTAAAATCCAATTAATATAAAATAATGAATTTTCAGAATGAACAAATTCAAAATAAAGAATTAATGATATAGATAATATATTTAACAATATTAATAAATAAAATGCAAATTTTCGCGCCGATCTAACCTTCAAAGAGTTATGTGTGTTTGAATACGATGAGTCTATAATCGACAAATATTTCTGATGTACCATACTTCCTATTAACTTTTATTCGCATTTGAATAATATAAAAATGCAAAAAATAGAAATAAATTACCAAAACAAAAAATATCAACTAAATTATTATAACTAAATATTAAGTAGAATTACATATTAAATGAAGAATTATAAACGCAAAAATAAAAAAATCTAAAGATTGTTTGATATTTGAATTATTTTTTTTGAAAATTGATGATCTGGAAATTTTAATGCTGTGAGATATTCTTTGTGACTAAATTGTATATCACAATAACAAGGTATTTCTGAAATAATATTCATTTTAAGTTCTTTAGATAGGTTATTTAACGATGAATTTGGTTTCATCCTATTATTTAATAATTGTTTATTGTTATTTTTATCTTTGTCTTCAACGATCAAAGGTGGACTGCAATATCCAGCAACTTTGTTTAAAAGTAAATAGCTAGTAGTACCAAATTTAGAAAATGACCAATAAATTTCTTCACACATATTTTTTGTCCCATCGAAATCCAATTCGCCTGATTTTAAAGTAAGCAAAATTGTATCAGAAATTGCCAACGCATTTATGGACCAGAAACGTACTCCAGGACTAGTATCAATTATTATATAATCAATATCTCTTTTAGATATAATTTCTTCCCTTAATAATATAAAATTTTTCAAGAAATTTAGCTTCGAACTATTAGTTTGATTTATGCTACTATCTAACTTATACACATCTTCTTTATGATAATTAGAAAAACCTACAAAGAGTTTTCCTTCAATATTACCTATAACATCAGTAAAATTAATTAATACCTCATTTACAGAAATCTTTCCTTCTAAAAAATCATTTATCCAATATTTTGGCTTATGATGTTCGAAATAAGAACTAAAACTAGGTGCATAAACATCTAAATCAAGCAAGGCGACTCTGTTACCAGCTTTTGCAAGAATGGCTGCTAAGTTAGCAGCTATTGTGGTTTTACCAGTGCCTCCTTTATAAGAGTGAAAAGTTATACATCGGGTCATAAAACAACATACATATCATTATTCTTAAATGTTCATATTAGATTTTTTCATGACTCAAAATCAATTTAAAAATTAATATTGAAATTTTTCTTAAAAATTTATCGATTTATTAAATTTATGAAGATCATGGTCTTATTTCATAAATTATGTTAACTGGACTATCCATCACTCGTCTAAATTTTGAAAAACCGCTTTTTAGAACTAGTTCTTTAATTTTCTCCTCTCCTGCTTGAGCTCCTAAAGCTGGACCATTAAATGCCAAAGAATTAGGTACACAAATTAATGTAGATGTAGAATAAAAAGTCCTACTTACAGGAGTTATATTATTTTCTAATTTTTCTGTTGCGAATGGTTCTACAATCATACATAACGCTTTTGTGTCTTTTTTAAGAGAGTCATAAGCATGAGTTAATGCTTTTATAGGATCTCCCATATCATGAACGCAGTCAAAAAACGTTATAAAATCATATTCATGTCCCGGAAAATCATATGCTGAAGAAACTTGAAAAGATAAATTTTTTAGATGTTGATTTTCTGTTATTCGTTTTGCTTTCTCGATTGACTCACGATGAGAATCAAATCCGATAAAAGTTGAATTTGGATAGGCTTTTGCCATTAAACTAGTAGTAAATCCAAAACCACACCCTACATCTGCTACTTTAGCACCATCAAGAAGTTTCTCATGAATGCCATCTAATGAAGGAATCCATAAATTCAATAAGTTAGCAACATATCCTGGTTTGAAAAATTCAGCAACACCTTCAGCCATGCAATTATGATGATCTTCCCAAGCAAATTTTCGTTCATTTCGAAACATTTTAACAAATTCTTCTTCATCTCTGAAATATGATTTAATAAATTTAAATGCTCCATGGATATATACAGGACTATTTTCATCAGCTAGAGCTAATTTTTGTTCCTCAGAAAGATAATATTTATTTGATTTGGGATCATATGAAACATAACCACCTGCCACTTGATTACACAACCATTCTCTGACCAATCTTTCAACCGTTCCAGTTTTTTTTGCTAATTGGTTAGAAGTTAAAGAATATTCAGATTCAGACAATGCTCTATATAATCCCAATCGTTCGCCTAAAATTATGAGTATAGCACTAGAACTACTTGCAATGTCAGATATTGCTTTATGCATGAATTCTAATAATTTTGTTTGATCAACTTCCTTCCTGCCCATGACCCATAATTGTTATAATAGTATTTTAATTCTTTTTATAAAAAATTTGTTAAAGAATTAAAATATATTTGCTAGGAACAAATATTTTCCGTTTCTTTGATATTACATAAAATAAGTTAATTTATTAAAATATAAACGCTTTATTCAAAATTAACAAATTAAGTTTTCTTCTTTGTCATATATCTATCAACCAGTTCATACATATATTTTTCGACGAGGTCGTATTTTTTGAATTTTTCAGGAGGTTCTGGATTTCCAAATTTGTCAGAGAATGCAGAATATAATGTTATAGTTTGTCCATGTTTTATAGAATAGTTTCCTAATAAATGTATAACTTGCTTGTATTTTTCATCTAAATTAATTAAAGTTTCTGCCATATTTCGCTCAATTAATATATGTCCATCATTTCCCAGATCCATTACTCTTCGAGCCAATATGATACCTGGACCCCACATGTTTTGATTATTGTTTACATCATTTACAATAAAAACTGGTCCGCTTCCAAGACCAATTCTAATGCCCAGTTTGCTATCAGATTCTAATTTTTTATTATAGTCAAATAATTGTGAATGTAATTGCATAGAAAGTACTAGTGGTAATTCTGGATTATGGATAAAAGAGATAGCCATGCCGTCGCCAGTTGGCAGTATTATTTTATCAGGATTATTTGTAAAAGAATTGCAATTATTTATCAAATTGTTTAATAACTCGATTTTTTCTATCTGTTTTCTAACTGATAGGTGAGGATTTGATAAGCCTACTACATCAACAAAGAAAAAATTCCCATTTAGTACTCCTAAAGTACCCGTATTTGAAATATTAGTTTCACCATAAACATTAATTAATTTTTTGTAAAGATAAAGGTGTTCTTCGTGAAAAGACAAATCCAGATAATATTTCGGATTTTCGTATATTGGTTCTTTACACAGGTTACAATATAAATTATCTTCCTTTACCTTACTAATAAGATTGTATTTATCAAATGTTATATTTAACCATTGATCTGAAACTTTCATCTCACGCATATATAAGAGACGAATTTTTCGGTTCTTGTTATTTATCTTTTTGTCGAATTGTATTTCAATTATTCCATCAAAAATAGAGGTTAATTTATTAACAACTGGATCTTGAAGTCCATCTAAAGTACTGTAAGTAAATAATCCAGTCACATCGTATTCTCTTATAAATAAAGATAATCGATTGAGAAAATTCATTACTTTGTGTTCCTCAAAACTAGAAAATAATTGACTTAAAGAATCTACTATAAAATTAATAGGAATTGAATTATTATCTTTATTTTGATTATTCTTAACCTTGGATACATTATCTTCGATTAATTTCACTATAGTATAGTAAGTATCAATCAATGAATTGTCTTTTTCAGTATTATCCTTATTTTCAGTTGAAATTAAGGTATTTTTTAAAAATGGGTTAATTAAAAAAAAGTTTGATTTATTTTTAGATGGGAATAAATTATCAAAATTTTTTTTACTCAAAGTTGTACTGATGTAAAAATTTAAAGCTTTTTTATATTGATTTATTTCAAAAAAATTATTGCAATACAGTGATTTTCCGCTATATGACGGTCCAATTATCAATATTAGACAATCCGACAAATCCTTGCAAGATCCAGTAAATAATTCTTTGCCGCAAGGAATATTCAATTTTTCCAAAACATAAAGAATTAAGTGGATCCTGTAAATAAGATTAACTTTCTATTAACGTATTTTAGATCTTTAAAAACAGATAAGTCAATACTATATAAAGTTTCTAATTGAGTCAAGGCAATATTTGGAAAAAAAAGTTTTAAAATTTTATTATACTATTGTAAAATTTATATAAATTCACCATAATAACAGACCCGGTTTAATTTTCTATAGCATATTAAGATAGATTATATTCTAGATAATAAATAATTTTTTGTATTCTGTAAATAATTTTTCTTTCTATTTTGTAACCAGTTTAAAGATATCATTAAAATATTTATTATTAAAAATTACATAACACATACCAGATGGATTAGAGTTAATACAAATGCCCCACTAAATGGTTATTCAATAAAATATTATTTCTCATTGATAGAGAAGAGAATTTACTTGAGATACCAAATAAATTTTCATTAATTTTATCTTCAAAGATATTAATATTTTTTGAACCACTATATAATATACTTATTTGATTATTTTCATCTATGGATTCAATAATAATATTTTCGGATTCCGTTGTAAAAACACCAATACCGAAATTAGTCATAGTTCCTGGACCCTTAATTAATATATTATTAAAACTAGGTATCACAATACCGCTATAGTTTTCCGTATTACCATATCTTGAAATAGTATATTCATTAAGAACAATGGTAATATCATCACTGTCTATGCATAGTTCTTCTCTTACACTATAGATCAGAATGCAATGTAGAATTTTTTACAATTATTTGTCCACATGAATTATTCTTAGATACAATTTTGTTAAACCCATGATCCGGTTTTGAATCAGATAGTGTTTCTGGATCAGATAGACCATATGGAGAACCATAAGAAATTTCTCCATTATTCTCGTCATAAGTATATGATGGATAATATTCTATGTAATTTTCGTCATAAGTGTCTATGGAAACATCATTAAAAATTTTCTTTGTGATTAGATTCTGATTCGGAATAAATTGTAATTTCAGAAGAAAAATAAAATGTACAACAAATTAAAAAGGATAATGATAAAATAAATAAATTATTTTTTAAATAACCCCAATCCGTATAATATTAAGTATATCAAATAAAATAAAGAATAAATATAAAAAATAAATAATTATTAGTAAAGTAAATTAGACACATCTATTTGCGTTCAATGAATATCTCATAATTTCTAACTATTTATGATAATTTTATGTTTTGTGAAAAAATAGAAAAAATGATCAAATAGTAATTATAGTAATACAATATGTAATTAAACTATATCAGTGGATTATCTATTTCAACAAAAAGAATTTAATTATTAAATATAATTCCTTAACAATAATAAAGTAGATTTTTTCAAAGAGAAGTGAGTAAAAATTATTCAGAAAAACTTATCTATTATGTTAAGATTAATATGTTTATGGTATATATAACTAAAAATTATAGTGTATATTTATTAATTGTTTTTTTGATATTTAATGTAGGAATTATCTTAGTAATTGATGATGCAGATGCACAAAGAATGAACGAAGTATCATCAGTGAATATATCAATAGAAAGTGGAGGAGAATTTATTATAGATCCAAAATTTATTTTAGATTTGGATGAAAGTGCTAAAGTATATAGCAATAATGTTACAAGTACAGAAGACATTACTTTTGCTAGTGGAGAAATTATTAATATTGAATACAAGTCACCTTGTGGATTTCCAGACAGTATTGAAGGAATATTTTTAGATGGGGTTACAGATATTGGAGTAAAAGGTTTCTCAGAAAAAAGTGGAACACTTGAGTTAGTAAAGTTTAGTGGAGAACAACATCAATTTTATGTTAATCCATCACCTGAAAAAGAAGGTATAGATACTATTAATATCCCAAATAATTTAGAAAAAAAGAATTATGAACTTGTTTTTGTGATGGATTGTGATGAAGAAATAATATATTATTCAACATTTGCTGAAATAACTTGATTAAAGATATGATTTTTATACTCACAGCTAATTAATGATAAAATGACAAATTTTAAAAAAATCAAGTTATCAAAATATTATTAGAAAAAGTAGAAAATTAAGAAGATTTAATATTTGTCCATATAATAATATTATTAATAAATTATATTTAAAAATATTAAAATTTTTTTAAAAGAAGAATTATATATAATAATTATTTTCAAAAGTTTTCAATAAAATACAACTTATACAATTCTAGAACAAATATTACTTAATTTGGTAACCTAATTCAAATATACATTTATTATATATTTGAAAACAGACTAAATGAAAATTATAATTATTGTATTACTAGCTTTGCTTGTACCTTTATTTCCAATTATTACTTTTGCAGATGATCTGCAAGTACCTACTATTTTACAAGTTCCATCAACAATGGATGATTCAGAATTAGGATATATTGTAATATCAACAAATATTATTAATGATGATGTAAGTATAAAACAGGCATCAGATTTTACTATAAACGTAGAAGGTAGTACAGCTTTTCCGTCGTCTTTTAAGGCAGATTTGTCACCAAAATTTAAAATTATTCCCATAAAGGAAGGTGAGTATAGTGTTTCTGTGAAAAATTCTCAAGGATATAAAACATCATTCAAAGGCCAATGTGAAGGAATTATAAAAGCTGGTGAAATTAAATCTTGTTTAATTACTTTAAACAATATAAAAACCGAATCACAATTACCTGCAATTCCAAAAGCACTAACATCATTAGTATTACCAAACAATATCATAAATGAAAAAAAATTATCTGCTACGCAATTACCATCAACAATACCTGATTCAGAAGTAGGATTTATTGTAATATCAACCAATATTATTAACGATGATGGAGGTATAAAACAGGCATCAGATTTTACTATAAATGTTGAAGGTAGCACAGCTTTCCCATCATCTTTTAATGGAGCTCCATTAAATCAGATTCAAATTATTTCAATTCAGGAAGGTCAATTTTCTATAATAATTGAAAATATTCATGGATATACTTTATCATTAAATGGTGATTGTAATGGAAATATTTCAGCTGGAGAAATTACATCTTGTCAGATTGTACTCGATGATAGTGAAACTAGTCCAGGTGATCCAACACCTCCAGATGATCCAACACCTCCAGATGATCCAACACCTCCAGATGATCCAACACCTCCAGATGATCCAACACCTCCAGATGATCCAACACCTCCAGATGATCCAACACCTCCAGGTGAATTCCCAATTTCAAATATAACATGGGTATACAATTCTGACTTTGC
>JBNAIF010000234.1:0-80524 GCA_050043595.1 Nitrososphaeraceae archaeon
GTATTGCATGAATATATTGCAAAGTATCCAGATCCAGAAGAAGCATCTAAACATACTAACGAAGCTAAAGTTTCTATGCACCATTTTGAAGATGCTGTAAGAAAAGTGAGAAGTCAAAGAGAAATGAAACCTGGAAGTAAGAGTACTCTAGTACAATACAGATAAATTTATTATCTTTTTTTTGTTCTATCATATTGCTAATTAAATATACTGTAGATAATGATATTAAGAACACAATTTATATAAAACAATTATTTTCATTTAGAGCGAAGTCTATTTCACTTAAAGCTTCAACTAGTGGTATTTTTATTATAATTCCTAAACATATACATACCTTCAATATTATGAATTTCTTGAATAGTAAAAAAAAATGGATTATTAGAGTTTATAATTATTATAAAAAATACAATCATAATTATGCTAAATCTTACGAGGATCATAAATATGTAAAATACTTAGGTAACAATTATTTGGTTAATATTGTTAAAGATGTCAATTTTTCCTTTACTATTTCTCAAACTATGAATAAAATAACATTTCATATCCCGAATAAACGATTATATAAAAAATTTATCAAATCATGGTATAAAAATCAGACTTCAATCATAATTTCTAAACGAATAGATCTCTATAAAAAAAAGCTTGATGTTGAATATAATAATGTTAGATTTAAAGACAATTCGAGTTTATGGGGAAGCTGTTCTGTAAATAAAAATCTAAATTTTAATATATATCTATCTGCTTTTCCACTGGATGTAATAGATTATGTATTGATTCATGAATTATCTCATTTGAAGGCACTTGATCATTCTAAAAATTTTTGGAATATTGTCAACTCCTTAGACCCTAATTATAAAAAACATAAAATTTACTTGCAAAATCCTTTCAACATGGTTACAATATGATGATATAAATTGATTACACAAAAATAGTTTAATTTAAAAAAATCATTTTTATTACAATTCCTGTAGTCACAGGTCATGTTGTTATAAAAATTTATTCCATATTGCTTTATCTCTGTATTATGACCAATTGTATTTTTTTTAGATTTAATTGTCATCATTGAAGTACTTAAATTTAATATTTTTAAATACTATATAGTAATTATAACATAACATTTTCTTTATTTTTTATATTTTAATATATATACTATCGTAATATGTAACCTATAATCATAGGCATATCAAACAAATATGTTCTAATAAATCGAATTATATTTTAAATCATTTTTTTAAATAGCGTTATATGATTTCATCTACTTTATATGCTATTTATATCATTATTTATATTTTATTTCTTTGCTTTTCTATATCCATGTGTAAATTTCTTATCGTATACTTTAGATAATTCATATTTTTTTGGATTTATTACTTCACCTACTATTATTAACGCAGTTTTTATTATTTTCTCTTTCTTTGTTTTTTCTACTATGTTTTCTAAATTTCCTCTAATAATTATTTCTTCTTTCCATGTTGCTTTATAAACTACTGCTACAGGTGTCTGTTTATTGTATATTCCACCATTAAGTAGTTCTTCTACTACTTCTTTAATCAAATGTACACTCAAATAAAATGCCATTGTAGATCCATGTTTTGCTAATTCTGAAATTCTTTCTCTCGCTGGAACAGGAGTTCGTAGTTCTGCTCTAGTAATTATTAACGTTTGCGTTATACCCGGAGTGGTTAATTCTAAATTCATAGAAGACGCAGCACCCAATATTGCTGTTATACCCGGAACGACTTCACATTCAATTCCATCTAATTCTAACTTGTCAATTTGTTCTCTGATTGTACTAAATAAAGCTGGATCTCCATCATGAAATCTTATTCCTAACTTATTATTATCGTAAGTTTTTTTTAATAAATCGCTAATTTCTTCTCTATTTAATTTAGCCGCATCATATAACTTTGCACTTTTCTTAGCAAATTCTAATAATTCTGGATTTAATAATGATCCTGAATAGATAATAGTATCTGCAGATTCTAACAATTTTTTTGCCTTTACAGTAATCAATTCTGGATCTCCTGGACCAGAACCTACAAAATATACTTTATTTTTTATCATTTTTTTTGACCACCATTATAGAAAAATATGTTTGACTAGGTTGCTTTCTTTGTTGTATTTTACCCAAATTACTTATTTCTACAATATTGTTATCATTAGATACATCTTGTGCTATTGCTATGGTTGATTCTTGGTCGAATCCGGATTCAACTAACATTTCTATAACACTGTCAAAGTATCGTCCATCTTTCAAGAAAACTACTGTATCAGATGATTTAGCGGTATTTTTAACTTTATTTAAATCATAACATGCAGGAACTATTGATAAATTTTCTTCTCCTTCAACAAGACTCATTTTTGCTTCAGCAGCAAAGGCAACTATTGATGGAACTCCTGGTATGATTTCTATTTCTATATCTTTGTGTCTATTTTTTAACTCTCTATGTATATATATCCATGTACTATAAAGTGATGGATCTCCAACAGTCAAATAAAGAATTTTTTTTCCAGTTCGAACATGTTGGGCTATTTCCTCACTATTTTTTCTCCAATATTTTCTTAACAAATTTCTATCTTTTTTCATTGGGAAAACCAAATTTATGACTTGAGTCGAATCTTTTACATATTTTTTAACTATTGATAATGCAATACTTTGCTTATCTTCTTTTGATGTGGGTACAAAAATTACATCTGCATCTCTTATCAAATTTAATGCCTTTATTGTAATGAGTTCTGGATCTCCTGGTCCACATCCAATACAAAAAAGTTTCATTTCATTAATTTGAATTATGTGTAATTTAAATTAAGATTTACGAATGTTACATTTTATATTAATCAAAATTTATTCATATCCTTTTTGAGTCTCATTAAATGTAAAAAATTAGATACAAGAAATATACTTAAAAAACCTCGACAAAATAATTATTCAATAAATGTAGAAACTTGTTAAACAATTATACAATATTAATCAAGGTTTGTAGCAAATATAACTTGAATTTATTCTTCTTTTTAAAATCAATTTTATTAAATTTTTATTAAAAAATAAACTTTCCTAATGTATTTTAATGACTATATTGGAATTCAAATTTATATAATTAATATTAATATGGTTTAGTAGCTGATATCAATAATACTGGATTACGTGCAGTCATCATTGTTCCGGTAGAAACTTTTCTTGATTTTAATATAGATATTTGGGTTAAATCTACTTCTATTAGATTAGTCGTTTCTATTGTTTTTATTGCTTTAAACATAGTTTCAATTAATATATTTGAAATAACAATTCTTCCATTCTTTTCTAATCTTTCTATTGCTTTTTCAATAATAATCTCTGTATTGCCATCTGTTCCACCTACCACGATTGCTGATACTTTAGGTAAATTAGGCAAAAGATCTTGTGCTTTACCATGGAATATTTCTGCAATAGCATTAAATCTTTTCAGATTTTCCTTTGTTAATTTGATTGCATTATAATCAAAATCAATACCATAAATCTTACCACCATTCGATTGTAGACATAACTCTACAGTTACGCTACCACTTCCACAACCTATATCAATAGCAGAATTTCCTTTCTTTAATCTTAATTTGCTTATAATAAGCGATCGTATTTCTTCCTTGGTAATTGGAACTTTGTCAGATCTAACAAACAATTCATCTGGAATTCCTGGGGTATTGTAATTCCAAATCATATTATTTATCATTCTAATTTATTGCTAATGATTGATGTAAAATCGTGAATGCTAATATCATAAACATTAACATTAAGAATATAAAAGGAAAAATTCCATTAGTCATAAATTTCTTTTTTTCGTCTTTTGGAACGTTTGGCATCATTTGCTTTGCAATCCAATGTGAAATGATGTAGAAGATGATACCTATCATAATTATGCTCATTACTACACTTCCTTGATCAGTACCCGGAACAAGAACTAGTCCTAATACTATTCCTCCAATTATTCCAATTATTGCTCTCATATAGTAAATTTTTTCATATACTTCCAAATGTTTATCTTCATTATATATAACAGATTTTAATTCCTTACGGTTTTAATTCACATTTCTACTTATAAGATAGTGAATAGAAATATTTTGTAATGGAATTATCTAGCATTGAATTAAATTATATCATTAAAAATATTTTCACCAAAATTCAAGACGGTTATTATATAAATCAAATTGTTGGTGTTACTAAGGATTGTATATCTTTGAAATTACATCATTCGCTAAAGCCAGATGTAATAGTACTTTTATCAACTAATGCAATATGGATTACTAGAAATTCTTTTAAATCAATGGATGATAATACCATTGTAAACCGTATAAAAACGGAGCTAGAACGTTCCAAGTTTGTATCTATTTCTCAGCTCGATGGAGAAAGAATAGTGTTATTGACATTTGAGATGTTTAATGGTGCTAAGCGCAACTTGATAGGTGAGTTCTTTGGACATGGGAATATAATTCTATGTGATGAAGATATGAAAATTATCTCTATCCTTAATCCTATTCAAGTTCGTCATAGAACTTTAAAAGTAGGTCTATCTTATATTCCTCCCCCTAAGAGGGGTTTAGATGTGTTAAAGTTAGAATTATCAGATCTTAATGATGTATATGATAACATGTTCAATTCGGATCTCCCTAGATGGCTAGGTCGTAATCTCTCACTACCAAAAAAATTTACTGAGGAAATTATTAATCGTCTTAAAACACCAGATATGTCTACTGGGAATTTATTAACTATTAATATGGAAAATTTATACACTCAAATTATATCTCTTAGAGATGACATACTAAATGAAAATAAACACAAGCCAGTAATAATATATAATGATAAAAAAGAACCTATATCTGCTCTCACCATACCATTTTCTAATATCGAAAATTATCAATACGAATATACTAAATCATTCATGGATGCAATAGATCAGGTCTTATCTTATATTCTTATTACATATGGACGTTCTATAACTACAGTAAATATAAATAAAAAGATACAAAATCTCGAACATGATCTTGATGAACAGAATAAAGCAAAACAAAAAATTCTTTTTAAATCTAAATCCATCAGAAATTTAGCATTGGCATTAATGGCTAATGGTAAATATGATAAAAACAATATACATTTGTTATTAGACACATATGAATCTAAACTTATTCAAAATAAAGGCAAATATTACATAAAAATTTTTGATGAATTAATTCCATTTAATATTAATTTACCAAAAACTTCTTCTTTGCTTTATATTCGAGCAAAAGAATTAGAACGAGGAAATGAAAGTATTGAACAAAAACGGAAAAAAATATTGGAGGAAATAGATATATTAAAGAAAAAAACTTATTCAGCACACAAAACAATAAAGGTAAAAACCCAAATAACGAAAGATTGGTATGAAAGATATAGATGGTTTGTCTCCTCAAATAATTTACTCGTCATAGGTGGGCGAGATGCCTCTTCTAATTCTGCTATTATAAGAAAACATCTTAACGAAAAAGATATTGTATTTCATGCAGAAATTCATGGCTCTCCATTTTTTGTTATAAAAAATATTATCGGTGATGATAATAAATTGAAATCTGATATTGCTAGTACTGTAATTGAGACTGCTATAGCGACTGTTTCTTTTAGCCGTGCATGGAAAGATGGTTTATCAAGTGGTGACTCTTATTGGGTATTTCCTTCTCAAGTAAAGAAAGGAGCTCCTACCGGTCAATACTTGCCAAAAGGCTCATTTGTATTAGAAGGAAAAAGAAATTATATTAAAGGTTCTGAGCTACGTTTGGCAATTGGACTATTTAATTACAACAATCGTTATGTAGTAACATGTGGTCCACTTAATTCTATAAGAAAAAGATCAATGTGTTATTGTATTTTGTTACCTGGTGGAAACGACCCCATGAACATTTCCAAAAAAATAAAAGCAGAATTTATCAAACATTTTAAAGATAATGATGATCTATTTCTTCAACTAAAAAATTTTTCTCTTGATGATATTATTAGAGTTCTGCCATCCGGAAAAACCAAAATTATATCATCGCATAAAGGAGATGAACAAGTATAAGAACTTAGTAGATTTGAATTAGCAAAGTAATTAAACTAATATTGATATTAAAATATATGGATAAACAAATGAGCAGTAATCATCGCGATTCTAATATGACTACCAAAATATTAGTAAGAGATATAATGAACAGTCCTGTGATTTATGCTTATCCTGATACAGATATACAAGAAATAGCTAATAAAATGTCTGATGGAAACGTTGGCAGTGTCATAATTATGGATAATGATATTCCTATCGGAATAGTGACTGATTGGGATATTGTATCACAAGGAGTTATCAAAGATCTTAAACCCAGCTCAATTAAATCATCTGAAGTGATGAAAAATTTGTATACAATTGAAGGAGAAGAAACAATTACAGAAGCTGCCAAGAAACTGCGTAAATACAATATAAAGAGACTAGGAGTTACATATAAGAGTAAATTAGTTGGAATAATCTCTTCTACTGATGTTCTTTCTGTAACACCCGAATTAATTGATGTAGTGTCTGAAAAATCATCACTTATTAGAGGTGAAATAGGGCGTCCTATGCGTCATCTATCTGGATATTGTGATGAATGTAATGAATGGTCAGATTTACTAACTTATAGTGATGGAATATTTACATGCGAAGAGTGCAGAACTGATAATATTCCAAACCAATAGAAGTACTAGCAATAAAATAATATCTAAAAATTTGTCATGCCATATCTATTCAAAATTAATGAATTAAAACTAGATTTAAAATGTAGTTAGTTTTTGATTTTAATATAAACAAATAATTTGTATTTATAAAAATTTTATATCATAAACACAATTTAAAAATTTGTAGTATCATATGATTTGATATGTTCTAAATACCATAAATTATAATATACATTATATAATTTACTCTTACCTTTATTTTATATTCCTATATCTTCAATATCTATTATTCTCCTACAATATTTACATTTGAGTACTATGTCTTTTTTATCCAAAACAACAATTGTAGATATTATACCTTTTTCCTGGTTACTTATACAATTCATATTTGGACATTTAAAAATTCCAGAAATAGAATCAGGTACTTGGATCTTACGTTTTTCAGTTAACTTATAATTTTTTATGATATTAATTGTAGCATTTGGAGAAATCAATGCAATTTTATCTGTTTCATCTTTATGTAAAAATCTATTTTCTATTTTTATCATATCTTTTTTTGTCATCTTACTACTTGGAACATTTAACGCTACTGTAACAATGTTTCCATCATTTCCATCAATATTTAAAGTATTCAAAACTGTAAGAGATTTTCCAGAATCTATATGATCTATTACTGTTCCATTCTTTATTCTTCTTACTAAAAGCTGATTTGTATCCAACATTATTTCTTAATTAATATAATATATACACATTATTAATTAAATTATTTGAATGTAGCAATACTTGAAAATAATCTAAAATGAAAGTTTTATTCAATATATATTCTAGACTAAAGAAAATTTGTTAATATTTTTATACTTTTAGTATATTTAATAAACATGGTTTCTTGTCCTGCACATGTATTATTTTTTGATCGCAATTGTGTTATTTGTAAAAGAGAATATTTTGCTCTTAAAGGCTTGGAACAGAACGATTCTAATATTTCATCTATTATTACAATGAATTCGACTAGTCAAAAATATAAAGAATTCACAGAAGATAAAGCAAAAAAATTATATGAAAAACTATTAATTTATTATCTAAAGAATAATAGTGAAGTAGATGCTTCTTTAAAAGCTAAATCTATTATACGAAAGCAATGTAGAATACGAAACATAACACCCTGGAATTGGCTATAATACTTGAATTATATTAATTATATTATTTCTTGATTATTTATTGTTTTATCCCAAATTCTTTCAACTATCTCATTAACCGTTTTTTGTGGATTCCCATTATAGCATTTATCCCATTCTTCAGCTATATACTCGCTTGGAGATCTATGATTTTGTATACGTTTATCTAGAATAGAAATAAATTTAGGTTTTATCCCTAATTCCATCAATCCTTTTTTGGCAATATTTATTTGATTCTGAGCACTTTCAATCAGGTCAAAATGTGTCCGAGCTTTATAACCTGATCTAATTACTGCCTCTCTTTCTTCGCGAATAGACACTAGTGGTCGTAATTTTCTATCACTACAAATAGATTTATGAATATATCCTACAAATAATTCTATAAATGAAAATATTTCCCTTATAGAAGATTGTACAGATAGCATTCTTGTTTCTATTCTATAATAATTTGTGTTCAATCTAATACGAACATCATCATGACGTTCCTTTTCTAACTCATAATAATCTTTTGCTAATATACTTGGTTTTGATTTTATATATTCTACATATTCATTCATATCTTTGAAATATTGTGGAATCGATGGAAAACCAGAATTCTGATTTTCAGATTGGTCATATAAAAAAATTCGTGGTTCATAAATAGAATATAATTTACCCGATAGTAGTCTACCACTCGATCCAATTAAAATCGTTGTAGGTATAAGATTTAATATGTGGTTATACATTTGAATTGTGTGTTGTGGGTTTTTTCCTTGTATGTTGATATGTATTCCTTGTATAGCACTAGCAATTTTAAATGCTTTGATTTTATCCCCATCAATTTCTGCATCTGATATATTCTTTTGCCATTTTGCTATTTTTCTGTATCTAATATTGTCTGTAATCATATCTTTTGAAAATATTGTTGGAGATGGATTAGATCCTAAAAATACAGGCAATATCTTTCTGTTATTTTTTCTAGATATTTTTTGAATAACAGAATGTAAGTATTCAAGAAATTCTATTGTTTCTGTATATATCTTGTCTAATTCATTTATTGGAATAGGGTTGGTCTTATATTCAAATTGGCAAGACCCATATTCATAATCCACTTTATAATCTGATTGTTTAAAATATTCAATCAGCTCATGTGAATTAACTGAATTACTTAAATCGTCTAATAAACACGCTTCTATTTCTATACCGATACGGAAAATTTCATCTTTTTTGGAAATATCTCTTGATATTCTTTCTTTAATCCTTTTTACTTCTTCTTCAATAACAGAACGTGTGTTTATCACATAATATATTATGTAATATTATTTATATTGATATGGTTATTTACAATATTTCCTTTTATTTTTCTAAAAGAAATTATGATGTAATTTTACTTAAATTTCTATAATTGATAGATTAAAATAATTGTTTTGTTTCAAGTGAAATGATAATATGAAATATGTCCAAAATTTTTTCTTTACCTGTTCAATCGTTATTTATTTCAAGAATAGTATATACGATTAATTGGTTCAATATTTCTTCAATATTTTATTTAATATCTTCTGATTTTGGAGAAGATATTTCTCTCCTAGGATATATAACGTCTAGTTTTGTCATAGGAGTTGGACTATTCCAAATTCCTGCCGGTTTGCTATCCACTAAAGTAGGAATAATGAAAATGGCTGCATTTGGAATTCTTTTTTCGTCATTTATGTCATTATTAACTGGATTAACAAATGACTCTTATCAATTGATGATTCTGAGATTCTTTGTAGGCATAGGAATGGCTTGCTTTTTTGCTCCAAGTTTTGTATTAATCTCAAAACTTCTTGGTAATAATTCTCATGGTTTTGGAATTGGATTACTCAATTCAGCTCATGCTATAGGAGGGATTTTAGGTGTATTCGGATGGGTTATAATAGGCGAATTTATTGGTTGGCGTTCTTCTTTATTTCTTAGTGGTATTTTAGGCTTATTATGTGGCATATTTCTCGTATTAATCTTGAAAAATTATAACTCGGTCTCTTTTACAAAAATTAAATTAAACATTCATGAAATCAGGAATATTTTATTTCACCGTTCTTTTATTATTTTAGGTATAACTTTATTAAGTTTCCAAATTGGTGCTATATTGCTTCTTACATTTGTTATTTTTTATTTAGTAAATGATTTACAGGTCCATCCAACTTACGCTGGTATCATAGCTGGATTAAGTTTCGTTGTAGGAATATTCTCATCACCAATTTTTGGAAAAATTTATGATAGAATCAGTGATCCCAAAAATCTCTTATTTTTTTCATCAATTATTTCTGCAATATGTATTTCTCTGTTATATTTTGATTCAATTTTAATTACAATATTTTCGATATTGATATCATCAATATTTTTATCTGCTGGATTTGTTATAGTTTATGCAAAAACTAAACAAATTAGCCATCATAGTAATCCAAAATATCAAACTTTAGCAATATCTCACGTAAACAGTATTGGGTTGTCCGGATCTTTTTTTGTACCATATCTTTTTTCTTATTTCGTAAACAATTATGGATATTCTATATCGTGGTTTTTGGGAGGAATTATTATAATTATCTTTTCTATTCCTATTCTTAAATTCAAATCTTAGATGTATGCATTATGTAAAGTATTTAAAATGCATGTATGATTCATTTTTATTCATCATCTGAAGTATTCAATAAATTCTTCTCGAAAATGAGATTCTTGATTACTTCTTCCGTTAAACTATCCGTTGATTTTAATTTCAACAATTTTATCACTTCTTTCATTGTCATAACAATTCCATAGTATTCCTTCACGTGTTCAATAGTAGTTTGATAATGTCTACTATTGTTTGATGCTGTACAATCTGAGACTAGTATTACATCATATCCTCTATTAAATCCATCTCGAAGCGAAGTTTCTACACAAATCGATGTATCTATCCCACAAAAAATTAATGTATTTACATTCAAACTACGTAACCATACTTCTGTTTCTGTATCTTGAAATGCTGAATCTCTTCTCTTGATAACAACATGATCTTTTTGTGACGGTTTTATCTCATCTATAATTCTTGCATCCCATGTACCTCTTACACATATGGGTCTTCTTTTAATTCTTTCTGATCGTGATTTTGGTAATATTTTATGTGTCTTAGTTAAGAGATCTATACCAGATCCTTCTCTTACAGCTTGTGTATAAAAGATTGGTATTTTTAAATTTCTACATAACGAGACCAAATTTTTTATTTTCGGAATTACTTTTTGATAATTTGTTATATTCAATCCTAATAAATCATATGAACCGTTTCTACTTACAAATCCATTTTGAACATCTATCACTATTAAGGCAAAATTAGGAAAATATTTTGTATTACTCATTAATTTATTTTGTATTTATGTCAATTCAATTTTAATATTACTTTTGATATCTTCGTGAACTTCATTTTTTCGATTTCTTTAGATTTATATAATATAAACAAATGATCATTATATCTATTCATATTTAGTAAATATGTACGTAGTATTACTGTCCTGGTAATTAGTCCAATGTGTCGGTAATGTTAACCGATCGATTACTTTTAACTGAGATTTTCTAATAATTTCACCCCATCCAAATTCTGTATTGTCTTTGTATTTCCTTTTGGTATCACTTCCAATAAATACAACACATGTTTTTTTAAATTTGGAATTTCTTATTGTCTTATTTAAATGATGAACAAACATCTCCCCCATTTCTGGTAATCCTGAAATGAGTATTGTGGGTTTAGAAACATTGATCTCATCTAGATTGTATGTTGAAGCATCAGTATTTATTATATCAAAATTGGTATTTGTTCTAAAGCATATTTTCTTTTGTAATTCTACTAATTCTTTATCTAATTCTATACTCGTAGATTTCATATTTAATATCGTACCGCAATATGGGATTCTTCCGTCTCCAGAACCTATATCTATTATTTCATTAAATCCTAATTCCCTGGAATTTAAACATAATACTAAAGATGTTATTAACCATGTTGGATAAAATGGCTGGTAATTGGTATCGTACTTTTTGGCACTTAAATAATATTCAGTAATGTCGCCTTGATACAATAAATACTCAGTTTCTTTTATTTTTATTTTTTCTTTTTTTTGATATATGGGATTATTTTCTGCAAAATTATGTAGTTGTTTAATTGTTTTATATTCCACATTAAACCATTTTTCACTATCCGGGATTATTTCAGATATTATGCTACTTGTTTTTAAGGTCCTGTTGAATTCTTTCTTTATATCTATTATATTTCGAGCTAATTCTTGCAACATTTTTTAATAAACTGCTTCTGAACTTGGACGTAGAGTTTTCCTAAAACTTATCTTTCCACATTTTGAACATTTATATTTCTTTTTTCGTTTATATGTGTAAATTACTTCCTCATTTTGAAAAGCATGATGATTAGTTTTATTCATACAATTGGTACAAAATCTTTTTTCAAAATCCAAATTGTTGTATATACACCAAAAAAAGTGTTAAATATTACTTTTTAAGTTTATTTTTTAACAATTCTGTGACTTCTTCTGGTCTCTTGGCTACTGGAACATTTGCTTTTGCATAGTTTGAAACTTTTGATTCTGCAGAACCATAATTTCCATATACTATTGCTCCTGCATGACCCATTTTCTTTTCCTTAGGCGCAGATCTTCCAGCTACATATGCTACAACAGGCTTAGAAAAATTACTAGATATTATATATTCTGACAGCTTTTCTTCGGCATCTCCGCCTATCTCTCCTACTACTACTACCGATTCTATATCCTTTCTATCTCGAATAAGATCAAATGCTTCTATGAGATTAGTACCATTTATTGGATCTCCTCCTATTCCTAAGCACAATCTCTGACCATATCCTGCTTTTGTTAATGTATGTGATACTTCGTACATTAGCGTTCCACTTCTAGAAAATACAATCGTAGATCCTCCTATGAATGGTTTAGCCGGCATTATTCCAACTTTCATTACTTCTGGAACTATCACTCCAGGTGTATTTGGACCAATCATTCTTGCACCTTTACTGTTTGCATATTCTAAAACTTTAATAGAGTCTATTATAGGTACATGTTCTGGTATTGCTACTATTAATTTAATTCCATTGTCTATTGCTTCTTTAGCTGCACTTAAGAAGAATGGTGCTGGAACAAATATTCCTGAAATTTCTACTTTATTATCTTTAATTGCTTCACTAACACTATTAAATATTGGTATTCCTTCAAATTCTTGTCCACCTTTTCTAGGAGTAACACCAGCAACTATATTTGTTCCATATTGTTTCATTAATCTTGTATGTGTAGAACCAAAACTTCCCGTAATACCTTGAATAAGCACAGGTTTTTTCTTGTAATCTGCATCACTTTCGTCTCCTATTAATATCTTAAAAATATCAAATTTTTTATTCATTGTTGTATTCACCTATGTCGAAGAATGTTTGACTGCTCCATTTATTGCTTCTTCCACAGTTTCAAATAATTTCGCATTGCTATTTTTCAACATATTCCTTGCCTTTTCTGATTCCGCACCAGTTATTCTCGCAAAAACTGGAACTTTAATTGTATTGTCTTCATATGCATTCAATATAGCTTGAGCTACTAGATCAGTTCTCACAATTCCGCCAAAAAGATTTACCAAAATCGACTCTATTTTCTTTACTTTGCTTATTACTTTAAGTGCTTCATAAATCGATTCTGTATTAGCTTTGCCACCAAAGTCAAGAAATGCACCTGCATTTCCTCCTGCGTCACTAACCATATCCAACGTCGACATTACTAATCCAGCTCCATTCCCAATTATCGCAATATTGCCATCCAATTCTACAAAAGAAAATCCATGTTCTTTTGCTTGTAATTCTAAATCTGATAATTGTTCATACTTTTTTAAATCGTCATGTCTGAATAAAGCATTATCATCTATGATCACTTTTGCATCTAATGCTACAAAAGAACCATCATTTAACATTGCTAAAGGATTAATTTCAGCTAATTCTGCCTCCTTTTCATATATTAGATTTGATAATTTCTTGATCAAATCTATAAATAATTTTTTCTCATTATCTTTTAGATCAATCTTTTGTGCTACTTCGTCTGCTATATTTTCCGTAATACCTTCTATGGGTATATCAATAATTGTCTTGTTAATTACACTTTCAATTTCTATTCCTCCCTCGGAAGATGCAATTAATGAATATCTCCTATTACTTCTATTCAAAAAAAACGACAGATAAAATTCCTTCTTGATATTTGCCATTTCTTCCAAAAGAATTGCTTTTGGAAGTTCACCTTTTACTTGTTTATTTATTAATTCATTGAATTTGGAAGTCAGTTCCTGTTCATCGTTCACTTTGAGAATTGCTCCTGCTTTTCCTCTTCCGCCAACCATTAATTGTGACTTTAAAACTAACGGAAAACCAATCTTTTTCGAACCATCAATCGCTTCTTCTACTGTTTTGGCCAGAACCGAATTAGGTATTTTAATTCCATATAATCGGAATAATTCTTTACCTTGGTATTCTAATAATTTCATTATCTATTAGGAACTATTTTCTTTGCATTTATATTCTTATTTTTCTTAATTTTTTACAAAAGTTATAAATATTATAGTGTACTTCTTTAATTTAATTTCTATTTTTTCCCTAATATTTAACATATTACATGCACGTTTAAATAATAATTTTGATCAATTACATATTGATGAACAAAGATCCTACCTTACAAATAGCTACCTTCGGTCAAGACATGCAAGAAGGAATTGCTTCAGGAATACGAAATTTTCCTGTTCATAAATTAGCTTTAATCTGTTTTAATGATGATGCAAAATCTGCTGATGATTTTTCGAGAAAAATCAGAAATGTTTTAGGTATTCCTGTAAAAATTTATCTCGTTAATGAAAATAACGTCATTAGGGATACAATGGAAAGAGTAACAGAAATAGCTACTATCGAAAGTAGAAACTTTAACCAAGTATTGATAAATGTTAGTTGTGGCGACAAGTTATTAGGATGTGCTGCTTTATCTGCTGCTTTTATCAATGGAATTAAAGCATTTGGTATAGATGTTTCAGGATCTCCGTTATTGATGCCTGTTCTTAAATTAAGTTATTCAGAGATTGTATCTGAGGCAAAAATTTCAATCCTTAGATCAATTGATCAAGTAGGAATTATAGAAAGTCTTGATCAGTTGGAACAGTTATCAGGATATGGTAAGCCGTTATTAAGTTATCATATACAAGGTACAAAAGAATCAAAAGGACTTGTAGATTTAGGTTTATTAGATGTTGAAAAAGGTAATAGAGGAAAACTTAGTGCAAAGCTTACTACATTGGGTAAGCTTTTGGTTAGTAGCAACACATTGACCACATCTGAACCACTAACTTAATTTTAATATTTATATTATGAATATATAATATATCATCTTCTAGTTAATATGGATATTGATGAAAAATTAAGTTTAGTCACAAAACTACCGACTCAAGAAATTGTAACTACAAACGAATTAAAAAATCTACTACAAACAGTTTCAAGACCTAAACATTATATCGGTTTAGAAATATCTGGATTTTTGCATCTAGGTAGTCTAATTGTTACTGGTTATAAACTCAATGACCTTATAAAAGCTGGCTTTAAAACAACCGTATTTCTAGCTGATTGGCATACTTTTATAAATAATAAATTAAGTGGTGATTGGCAAAAAATCAAAGATATTTCTGAATATTATTCAAATGCTTTTAAATTTTTTTGTCCAGGAGTTGACATCTTGCTAGGGAGTGATTTATATGAACAAGATTCTGATTATTGGAAAAATTTTATGAAATTTTGTAAACATATTACACTTTCACGTACAATGAGATCATTAACTATAATGGGACGTTCCGAGAAAGATAATCTGGATTTTTCCCAATTCTTATATCCTGCTATGCAATCTACTGATATTCATTCTTTAGATCTAGATATGGTACATGCTGGCATGGATCAAAGAAAAATCCATATGCTTGTTAGAGAAATTTTTCCCAAATTAAAGTGGAAAGTTCCTGTTTGTTTACATCATCATTTACTGCCTGGACTAACAGAACCAACTACATTAGGAGTTTCTGAAAATGATCATAACGACGCAAAGATTTCTAGTAAGATGAGCAAAAGCAAACCGATAGGAAGTATATTAATTCATGATGATTTTGAAACAATTAATAATAAAATATCTAAAGCATTTTGTCCTGTAGGTATTTCTGAAAATAATCCTATATTAGAACTTTTAAAATATGTTATTTTCCAAAGATTTTCTGAATTTACTATTGAAAGACCATCAAAGTATGGTGGTAATATTTCATACTATAATTATGATGACTTGGAAAGAGATTATAAAAAAATAAAAATCCATCCTTTAGATCTAAAAAAATCTGTTTCATTTTATCTAAACGAAATAATATCTCCAATACGAGAACATTTCAAAGGAAATGAACCTTCTTTGAATTGAATAACCAATTTTTATTTTTATTTTGTTATTTTGTATTTTGACTTATATCCTCTTGGATTGATCATCATTCCATTATAATCAAATGTAGATGAATTTCCAATTATTACTGTTGTTATCATTCCCATCATGTCATTATGATTCAACATGTCACCAAGATTCGTCACTATTACTTCTTGAGTTTCTCTATAAGCTCCTTTAACTATGGCTACGGGAGTTTCTGGATTTCTGTGTTTTAAAAATATTTCTCGTGTATCTTTTAACTGATGAATCCTCTTTTTACTTGCAGGGTTATATATGACTGTTACATAATCTCCCAAGGCCGCAGCTTTAACTCTTTTTACTATAATGTCCCATGGTACAAGTAAATCACTCATACTTACAACTGCGAAATCAGTCATTAATGGAGAACCTACCAAAGCACCACACGAATTAAGTGAAGAAACACCTGGAACACATTCCACGTAAATACCGTTATTCTTATTCCAACCTTTTTCTGCTAATATTTCGTAAATCAATCCTACCATGCCATAAATTCCAGGATCTCCAGATGAAACTAACGATACTATTTTACCACTTTCAGCAAATTTTATAGATTGATTTGCACGATCTACTTCTTGTGTCATCGCATATCTATATACTTCTTTTCCATAAATTAAATCTTCAACTAAGGACACATAAGTTTCGTATCCTACTATTATCTCACTTTCTTGAATTACTTCTTTAGCCCTAAAAGTCATATGATCATGATGACCAGGTCCAACTCCTACAACATATAATTTTCCTTTAGACACTAATAATGGTTCTTAAAAATTAAATTTATCCTTTTCTATCTTTTTACCTATATCATAATTAACAGAATTTAATTCTTTATAAATTCATAATGTAATGCTCTTACAGCTTCATTGCAATTTTTTTGATCTATCACAAATGCAAGGTTTAATTCTGAAGATCCTTGAGCTATCATTATTACATTAATGTCCTTTTTCGCAATGGATGAAAAAGTTCTAGCTGCCACTCCTTTTATACCTCTCATACCAGATCCAACAACTGCTATTACTGCAACATTATCATTTATATCAATTCTTTTTATCAATTTCCCAAGGAATTTTAGTTCTAAAGTTGTTATGGCGTTGTCCAAGTCTTGTTGTTTAACAACAATGGTAATACTAGATTCAGAAGGAGTTTGAGAAATCATCATTATATTTACTTTATTTTTTGCTAAAGCTTCAAATATTTTTGCCGCAGTCCCAGGAGAACCTATTAAACCTCCACCGCTAACATCAATTAAAGCCGTATTTTTTATCGATGTTATAGATTTAACTATTTCATCGGATTGTTTCGGTACATTTTGCATAATTAAGGTTCCTTTTTTGTCTAAATCATTTGCATTTCGTATTCTGACTAGTATTTTTGAATCCATCACCGGTTCTAGAGCTCTAGGATGCATATACTTAGTTCCAAATAAGGATAATTCTATAGCTTCAGAAAATGAAATTTTACTGATCACTTTCGCATCATCTACTATTTTTTTATCCGCACTCATTAATCCATCGCTATCACTCCATAACCATACTTCATCTGCATTAATGCTGGATGCAATAATAGTAGCTGTATAATCTGAGCCCCCTCTTCCTATGGTTGTTATATTAAAATCTTGATCTATTCCAATGAATCCAGTTATTATTGGCACAATATTCTCCTTTAGCATAGGTTCAATTTTGTGACTCACTCTTAATTTGGTAGTATCCATTAATGGTTTTGCTTCGCCAAAATTTGAATCAGTCAAGATTCCTGCCTCCTTTCCATTTAAATAACTCGCATTAATTCCTTTATCCTTTAATGCATATGCAACTATTGGTGCTGATAATCTTTCACCAAATGATAACAAATGATCCATTGTTTTTGGTGTTATATCTCCTAAAATTGATATGCCTGATAATATGTCACTAAGCTCATTTAATACAGATTGAATTATATTTATTAACTCAATTTTTAATTTATCATTAAGAATTACTTTATTGATTAGATTTAAATGGATTTCTTTTATTTCTTGAATATTTTTTATTAATTCATTCTTATTTCTATTTTTTATATCTGTTTTGAGACCAATTATTTTATCTGTTATCCCGTTTAAAGCTGATACTATAACAATCAATTCAATATTATCTAATTCTTTGTATAACTTGATGATGTGGGTAACATTTTGCAAATTTTTTTCGCTATCTAATAATGTCCCACCAAACTTCATAACTATTCTCATACTTGTTGTTTACATTTCTCCCAGATTAATGCTTTTTTTAAATAACTTTACAGTTGAAGAGTATTAAAATAAAATCAATATCTAATTTCCGGATCTTAATCTTGTACTCTTGGAGCTAAATAGAAATGTATTCTTCCTATATTAGATACCGGAAACTCTAATCTCAACGGCATTTTACTAGAATACTCTGCTGTAACCGAACCTCCAACGGTACTAACTGCTTTAGTGATCTTTATCAAGTAATCTATACTATATGTTGCACTACTGTCTTCTTCTGAAACCAATTCTTCTAGTCCATCGTCTTTATCGTTTAATTCTATGTCTGCTTCTCCGGAATCTCCTTTTCCTAAAAATCTTACATTTTTAGATTTACAATCTATCGTTATATATTCAGATAATACTTGAATATCAGATAAAATCCTATCGAATGAAGTAGATGAAAGCAATATCTTTGAGTTGAAATTTAGCTTAGGTAACGGTGTCGAACCGGAAGAACTTTCTATTAGTCTCATTTTATAATCTTTCTTATAACCATTTTGAATCTTAATTAATAGCAAACTATTATCTATAGAAATTTGTACACTATCTTTTTTCTCAGCTCGTTTTATTAGTTTAGAAAATTCATCTATTCTTACTCCAAATTTTATCAAAGAATCGCATTCATATTTTTCAAATGCAGAATTTGGCCAAAATATATCGATAAGTGCAACATGTGATGGGTCCATACCTCTAAATGATATTCCTTCAACTGAAGCCTCAAAGGTTGCTTCATCGACTAACGTAGAAATTGCAGAAACTATTGCTTTCCATTCATCTGGCGATTTAGTTTTAGCTATAAAAGTCAAATTCTATTCATTTTTTGGCTATCAATTGATTATTTTAAATCTTACTATTGTTTTATCATTTATCTCAATGTTTAAGCATAATTTCTCCATGTGTGCTTACATTTTGTACATCTATAAAATTGTGTAGTAGCTTCATCCGCTGATCTAGTCTGAAACATCCACCAATAGGCATTATTGTTTTTACATTTGGGACAATCTATGTTTATAGTAGGCAACGATCCCTCGGCGGATTCGTCATTATCCATTATTTTTACAACATTTTGTTTTTCATCAATTTCTCTTTCCTCTTTTATTTTTGATTGATCATCTGTTTTATTGGACGAAGAAAATCCACATTTAATACAAGAAAATTCATTTGTATCAAATTTTAGTCTTAATCTAGTTTCACATTTAGGACAGAATTTCAAATTATACACCTATTAAATGGTTTGAATTATTTTTATTAAATCATCACAATAACTATTCGAAGCAATGACCGCACTTTCTATACTTGTTATAGGTTTCTTTCCATTTTTTAAATTTACTTGTAAAATAAATTCTTTTAATAAAGGATGTTTCATCACAACTCCTGCAAAATCTATATTTTTGTCATTTAGTAAATGATGTTGTATTATATACATAATCGAAATATCTTCATCTTTTAACTTCAGTTCTATATTGTTTTCTTCAATCTTTGATATTTCTGCTTGCATTAAAGAGTCAAGTACTTATTTAGGATATAAATCATACCAACTGGATATTGTTGACGCAGTCAAAAAATTCTCTTGAAAATATAGATTTTAGAAAAATTAAGGAAAATTTTTCTAAAAATGAATCTTTAAAATTTTATTTAAGTCTAAAAATCACAGGTAATCTACGTGAAATCTTTAATCCAAATACATGGGAAAAAGCGTACAATAAATTTGATAATACATTACGAATAACTTTCGATATTGATATTAAATCTGGTAGATCTACTCTACATTCTTTTAAATTTGTAAGAAAAGCCATATTGTTTTGGACAAGAAACCCTAAGATTCCTTATAGAATTTGGGTTACTGTTGTAATAGATGATATTCCTTTTTATCCTACTTCTGTTGAAGAAGCAAAGTCATTGTTGTTCGACATAAAAAAAAATATTACATTTGAAAATACAGGATTGTCTCCTGGTTCTCATGATGTTTTTGCAAATATTTCTGTTTCATGGGGAAAACATCGATATACTGATCGAGAAAAATTAATCGGGAAATCTTCTAATGATAAGTTAAATATCTCATAATGCTTATTAAAATCCAAATTTTTATCTCTAATTAGAAATTTATTAATAATGTAATTTATCATTTGATTCCATGGCTAAATTTGATGGAATCAGAGGTCAAGAATTATTGGATATTGAAGAACAGTCTGCCGAACTAACGTTTATTTTCAAGGATAATCGATATTTGTTCGTCAAAAATGAGAACGGAAAAATAGTATGTGAATCATTGCCAGAATAATTATTTTTTATTTTTATTAATAATTTTTTCAAACTTGTAAATTGCATTCTCCTGCATCTCTGATTGAATTGAACCTGGCCTTAACTTTCTAACTTTTTTTATTGCTTCGATGGCATTTATCTCATTATGCTTTACCAAATAACATGCTAAGATAGTTCCTGTTCTCCCTTTTCCCGCCAAACAATGAACAATAACTGGTTTATTTTTTTTTATTTGTATATCTATAAAATCTATCGTTTTAATAATATCTTCCATAAGTGGTATTTCTAAATCATTAGATTTTACGTATTTGTACTCTATATCGTTTTCAATCCACTCACTAGGCAATGGTTCTTCTCTTATAGTTACAATTGTTTTTATTTTTTGTTTTTCATATAACCATTCTATTTCTTTTTTATTTGTTGGAATAGCACAGCCAGCTAGTTTATTGTCTATAATCCAACTAAAGTTAGTTGGTTTATTGTATATGTTTCCATAAATCCATCTATATGTATCACCAAGTCTAGTCATATTTACTTAATTATCTATTTATTAATAGTTATATTTCTTTAATCATTATTTTGTATCTTGTACAATTGTATATGATCTAGTTTTCAATTTTGATATAAATATGTCCATTTTCTTCCAAAATGCTATATAATTCTAAATTCTTTGATTTTCTCCAATTAATGTTTTGTTCTTTCCAGTTGATATCTTTTTTCCATGACTTCATATTTTCTAATTTACCATTAAAAATGTTGTATTCATAACCATGCATGTAACATATTATTTTATCATTTATTAGTTCACCCTTAGAAAGAGAGGCACCTTTATGAGGACACATATTATTAAATGCAAATAATTTTCCATTTTTTCTACCTACTAAAACATCAATATTTTTATCTAAAGTAAAAACTTTCATAAAATTTTCTTCAATCTCATTACTTTTACATATATTGTATAACATAATATCAAACTTAAGTCAAGTGTATATAATTTTTTATAATGTCAATTAATTTTAATCCAAAATATCTTTTAAATGTAGAATAATCATATAAAGTCTATATATTGATCCGGCTGATAGATAAATTTAAAATAATACAATGATAAATTTAAAAAATATAATTAATATCTATCATTAAGAATTGTACTCGACTATAAAACATATAAAAAATGATTCATATGTTGACAAAAATATTTCAATTAGGGGCTGGATACATAGAATAAGAAAGCAAAAGGAAAATTCGTTTCTTTTAATAAGAGATACTAGTGGAGATGTAATACAAACTATTTTTCCTTCAACAACCGTCTCACATTTTTCTGTCGAATCTTCTGTAATTATCCTTGGAAAGTTAAAAAAAGATAATAGAGCTCCCGAAGGTGGTTATGAAATTAAAGGATCTGAGATCATTTTACAAGGCAGTTGCCCATCTGATTATCCAATTGGTGAATATCAAAGTCAAGATCTTTTGCTTGACAATAGACATTTAGCTATCAGAACAAGGAGATTATCTACAATATTTAGAGTTAGATCTTGTATTTTGAAGTATTGTAGGAAATGGTTTGAAGACAATAATTGGTTGGAAGTTACAGCTCCATTAATAGTAAAAAGTTCAGTTGAAGGTGGATCTACCTTATTTAAATTAAATTATTTTGATAATCCTGCGTATCTTTCACAAAGTACACAACTATATTTGGAATCACTTGTATTTTCTTTGGGAAATGTATGGACTATCACTGAATCATTTCGAGCAGAAAAATCTAGAACTGTAAGACATTTGGCAGAATTTTCTCATCTTGAAGCGGAATCTCCTTGGATAGAACTAGATGATCTATTAAAGATACAAGAAGATTTATTATGTTATATTATTCAAAACGTTGTAGATGAAGCAAAAAATGAATTTAATTTCTTGAAACGAGAAACAAATGACTTGATAAATATCAGACCGCCATTTGAACGTATATCTTATAAAAAAGCAATAGAAATATTACGTGATAACAAATTTTATCTAAATAATGATAAAAACAAAAGATTAATTGAATATGGTGATGATCTTACTATAGAATCAGAACGAGTGTTAACAAAAACGTACAAGAAACCTATATTTATAATTGGTTATCCGCTTAAAATTAAACCATTTTATGTCAAAGAGAATTCTGATATTGCTGGGGAAGGTTTAGCTGCCGATCTTCTCGCACCATGTGGATTCGGTGAAATAACAAGTGGTGGAATGCGAGAAGATAATTTGGATTCACTTATTCATCGTATTAAAGCAGAAGGATTAAATGTACAAGATTATGAATGGTATATCGATCTCCGAAAATACGGCTCAGTACCTCATGGAGGATTTGGTTTAGGAATAGAACGTCTAATGAGATGGTTACTTAATCTTGACGATATCAAAGATTCTGTTCCATTTCCACGTACAATGACTCGTGTATCTCCATAAATTTGATTTAATTTTTTAAATTTATAATCTTAATATATCCAAGTTTAAATCCATGCTATTTATTATTATATTATCGATGTATCAAAAAGACAAAGAAACAACCGACTCTTTGTTCTTTGAATTAGCTGGTGATTTACGTCTATCAATCATAATAAAATTATCTAAACACAATTATCGATTGTCTCATCTGGCTTCAGAGTTAGGAGCTACTATGCAAGAAGCACACAGAAATGTAACTAGATTAATAGATTCTGGTCTAATATACAAGGGAAGTGAAGGCGATCTTAGTTTAACCGCTTTTGGCAAATCTGTTGTAGTTTTATTACCAAGCTATGATTTTCTTTTACGTTATAAACAATATTTTATGGAACATTCCTTGGATAATCTTCCACAAAAATTTCATCAACGAATAGGCGCACTGGAAAATTCTGAAATAATCTATGGAGTTATGGCAATTTTACAAAGATGGAAAACATTGTATTCAAATTCTAAATCATATATAAAGGAAATAATGTCTCAGGTCCCATTAGATCTTATTGAAACAGTAAATAATAAAATAAATGACGGAGTAAAATTCTCATATATTTTTTCTACTAATACAATAATTCCAAGAGGACGCGGCGAATTATTAGAAAAGATAGGATGGCAACAATTAGTATCAAAGGGTTTAGTTGAAAGAAAAATGCTTGAAAATGTACAAATCGTAACGATATTCAATGAAAAAGAATCATGCTTGCTTTTTCCAACATTGAAAGGTGAACCTGATCTAAATGTAATGTTTTACAGTCAAAGCACAGATTTCCATGAATGGTGTCAAGATTATTTTAATTATCAATGGTCAATAGCAGGTTCATTTGATGAAAAGAAATTAAAACATGAAACTTGAAGATTCAACATCTTTTTATATTTCCAATGATGAATAAATAATATGCCAAGCGCATTTGTTTTACTTAATACTGAATTAGGAAGTGAGGATTCAATAGTTCGAGATTTGAGAAACTTAGAAGGTGTTAAAGAAGTATTTCAAGTTTATGGTGTATATGATATTATTGCACAAGTAGAATCTGATACTATGGATAAAGTCAAGGAAATTATTACTTGGAAATTACGAAAATTAAGTGGAGTAAAATCCACTCTAACAATGATTGTTATGGAATAGTTGCAAACGAAAAATTTTTTTAATTAGGTTAGATTTAAAAGAAATATATTCAATATTAATTGTATGGGAATATCAAAGATTTTTAAGAGAAAAAATAATGTTAATAATATTGATAATTATAAATGTAAATATTGTGATATGAAATTTACTGATAAAGTACGATTATCAAGACATATCAAAAAAGCCCATGGTGAAAATGATGAATTTATGCCTAATGCCAATCCATTTCAATTTTAATATTCCCAATAACAGTAAGAATGTTCCCAATTCATGATGATACTCCTCGTCTCCATGGACGACCTTATGTTAATTACATTTTAATTTCTATAAATGTAATTGTTTTTTTATGGGAAGCAATCACGACAAATTTTTTCACTAACCATCGTGCAGTAGCTGAAATTTTTATAACATATGGAGCTACACCTGAATTAGTTTTAGCAGGAAATTATTCATCATTAATAACTTCCATGTTTCTTCATGGAGGCGTTGCTCATCTTATTGGTAATATGGTTTTTTTATATATTTTTGGAGATAATATAGAAGATAAATTCGGACACATAAAATATCTCTTTTTGTATTTATCTTGGGGAATAATTGCTGCACTAATTCATAGTTTTTATGCAATTTCTACAGGCTCTGGTGATATTCCAGCTGTAGGTGCATCAGGGGCTATTTCAGGTGTCTTAGGTGCGTATTTGATTTTATTCCCTAAAGCAAAAATTTTGACTGCCATAATTGCATTCTTCTTTACTACTATTCGTATACCTGCCATTGCTTATATTCCATTTTGGTTTATTATGCAAGTTATTTTTAGCGTCTTGAATCCATCTGGAGGTGTTGCTTATTTGGCACATATCGGTGGGTTTATTGCTGGAGCTGCTATAAGTTTTATATTTAAATCATATTTTTCTTCGTTTATGATGCCAAATCCAGGCGATCAGTCCTTTTCAAAAACTAGAGTGCGTAAGAAAAATGTTGTATTTACAGATATAAATAATCCTACCATAAAACCTGAAATTATTGAAGGCGCAAATTTCTTAGAAGTATTAGCTCAACTTCGTGGAACATACAATTTGTCCGATATTGAAGTAAAACTCGAAACCAATAATCTGAGTATTGTTACTAGCGATAAAAAGTACAATATAGTTGTTCCACTTCCATCAGAAAATATCACCAGTTTTAAATTACATTCTGTTACTTATCTAAATGGAATTGTGAGAGTTCGTATATCGAAAGGATAATTATGTTAAATATAATTTCGAATTCAAAATGTTTAACAAAGGTTTATAAAATATTTTTATATGTGCATATATGATGTCAGAACCGCCTCTTCCTACCAAAAACAATAATCTTTCAAGAAGAGATTTCTTGAAATTATTAGCTGCGGCTGGCACGGTTGTATCGTTTACTCCTTTCGTTGATTGGGGAAAGTTTTTACCAAATACCGGAAGTTCAACTGACGAAAAACAAAAGGTTGAATTACCAGATGGTTCACAAGCTAATGTTAAAACGTTTAAAGTAAATCATGCTGAGGCAATTATTTATCCAAAATCTGATGATCCTGTTTTAAACGAAGAAGCTTTTCGTACATGGCAATTTATTCGACTTCCATCAGAGTTAGGAGGAGATAAGAACGATGCTTCTGCTTTTCGAATATATAGTATGGTTTGCCTTCATTTATGGTGTTTATGGAAATATTGGCCACAAGATGGGCGAAAAAGAGGGGAATGTCCATGTCATGGTACGCTGTATGATCCTTTGACAGGTAAGGCATATGCAGGTCCTGCTGCATTACAATCTCCACCTTCAAATGTTTTACCAGAATTAAATTTAGAAGTGGATAATGATGGAAATATATGGATCTTGCCACCGAATTGGAATGTTAATGGGAATGGGATTGTAGGTTTTGGGCGCTTTATTACATAGAGAAAATAGTTTAGTTAGACTATTCCGGTGGATCTATGAAGGCCTAGATCGAACTATCTTTATGGGTCTCAAATTTACTTTTCCTACGAGATTTGTAAGTCCATTAGGATTTTTGGGAATGCTCACGTTTGTTATATTCATAATTTTGGGTATAACTGGTGCGTTATTGATGTTATGGTATGAACCAATCCTTGATCGAGCTTGGGATAGTGTAGAACATATTAACGATAATATTCCTTATGGTTTTCATTTAAGAAATATCCACTATCACGCATCAAATGCAATGGTAATGATGGCTATTTTACATATGTATTATCAATATTTTAGTGGTAGATATAAAATTAGAAATGAAATTTTATGGACTACTGGAATAATCTTAGGTGTTTTAGTTATACTTGAAGCATTTACTGGTTATGATATCATCTTTAGCGAAAGAGCTGAATTGGCTATCTCTATTGCTGCTTCACTTACTAATTCCATCCCTATTATGGGTCCAGATATGCGTGATGCATTTTTTGGTTCGGGATTTCATGACTTTGTCTTGAGATTTTATGCTTTTCATGTATTTTTACTTCCTATGGCTTTAGTGCTTTTAATGGTCGTTCATTTTCCCAGATTTCTAGTTTTTGATGTTCCAATGGTGATGGCAATAACAGGTGCAATAATGATTACAGGTGGTGTGTTTCCAGTAGAGATGGGTTTAAAATTTGATCCTAACGTTCCACCTGGAATCACGGTTCCAGAATGGTACTTGACGGGATTGTACGCATTCCTTCGATCTCAATATGATAAATTTGTCACTGGCGTCGCATGGCCAGGATTATTTATCTTTACTCTATTGATAATACCTTTTATTGATAGATATAAGAAATTCTCTTGGAAAGATCGACCTATAATTACTGCAATTGGAATAACAAGTATAGCTCAGATTATTGTAACTACATATTGGGGATTTTATATCGATCCAGATAGAACAAAATCTTTACTCGAACGGCTTGTAATAGATCCTATTTTCTTGTACTCTGTAATGTTGTTGCTAGTTCCTTTGTCATTTGGGTTTACATATCTAATGATAAAGTTAGTAAAAAATGCTGAAGCAAATGCAAAGAAACAACCCAAGAAAGACACTATGTCTATTAATTTACCTGAAAAATGGATATATATTGTATTCATTGCGCTCATAATATTTCAAATATATCTGAATATATCTGCATATTATGCACTGCTTAATGGTATGAAGAATATCTCATTATTTATTATAGGTCTAATTATGATCACATTTGCAGGTATGTTCCATATTTATAGACATGGACGTTCTCTTGCAAATGCACCACCGACCCCACCACCACTTCCATCCAATCTAAAATCATCATCACTAAAAGATAATTCTTCCCCATCGCTTCCTGATTCTGGATTAAAGAAAAAACAATCTTTAATAGTAAAAGAATCAAATAATTTGACATCAAAAGCTAATTCTTTGAAAAAGCTGTTTAAGATTGCGAGTAAAAAAGAATCTAGTTTTGAGAAAATGTGGGAAAAAAAATAATTTTTTTTATTATCAAACATTTTCCGTATAATGATTAATATATCTATTAAAATATTCTTTTTCTTATGACTTGGCTGAGTAATAAGAACAACATGGGTGGACTCAGTATTATTTTTTTTATTATTGCTGTAGCTTTGAGTATGGGATTTTATCAATTCATCTTTCTAGATGAATTAAATGCTACTCCTAGTGTTCCAGACGATATTGCTAATCCTGCAGAAACCGCACAAGTAATTATCGTTGAAGGGTCTGGATTACCATCTAACCCTCAATTCTATGTTCCTGAAGAAGTTCGAGGTGGGCTTGGTGTTGATAATAAAATAGTATGGATAAACGAAGACACTACCGCACATACCGTAACCACTGATGATGATTTTCACGATCAATTAAACGGTAAATTTGATTCTATGGAAACTATGGGATTGCTTATGCCAGGACAATCATATGAATTTACATTTACAGAAGAAGGCGAATATCCATATCATTGTGAACCTCATCCTTGGATGACTGGAATGGTTAAGATTACAAAGAGTTTCGCATAATCTTATTTTTTACAATTATCATTTTGTTATTTTAATTAAAGCTATATCACTAGTTATTTCTTTATGTTCTTGTATTATTGAAACTCTGAATTTTGCATTGGAAACTGTTTCTGGAACATGTTTAGTTTTTGCGACAAACGTTATATTTTTTTCATCTGGAAGATCTTTTTTAAAAATTGATATTCTTGCATATGGATAATTGATTTTCTTTCCATTTAATTCAACATAATTAAAAAACTCATTTGAGTTTTCAATTTGTGAATTAATTACAACTGTGTCAAATCTGTCATTATAATTTATATTGATTATACCATGTACTTCATCATTTGTAGTTACTTCGTCTTCAATTTTTAAGGATATACCTTGTTCCATTATAATATATGAGATTTTTAATAAATATGTTTTATTCTATAATTATTGGGAATATTGTCTATATTTGATTTATATATGTAATTAAAAATCTTTAAATTTGTTTGGTAATCTTTCAAAGATTACGTTTTGGGCTCGTAGCTCAGTTTGGATAGAGCGCCTGCCTTCTAATCTCAAGAAGAAAGCCGGAAGTCGAGGGATCGAAGCCCTCCGGGCCCATATTAAATTTTTTGATCTTCTGGAAATAAAGATAAATTAAAATTTTATTAAAATATTATATACAATATTTAAAATCATTTATATCCAAATCATCTGGTCTACATAAGTTTTCAAATGTATTTATTTTTTTTAATCAACCTGAAGATATGAATTCTCCCACTAGTTTTATGATGAATCCTACTCCTCCAACGACTCCCATTCCTAATAAAACAAATCTCATGTATATTTTATAATCTTGTTTTGATGTTTTTTTAGCTAGCTGTAATGTTTGATACATCTCTAATATTTTTCTTTGAATTATTGTATGTATTTTAAAGATATTCACTATATGGAAATATTAAAAAGTAATATTTGAATTTACCTGTGACTATTAACTTATAAACTTTTGTAATTTATGATTTTCAATCGTTTTATTGTTGTTCTACTTCACTAACATAATCTGGATCCTTTTCAGTTCTTTGCATTTCTACAAATGTTTCTGTATTTTGAATTCCTTCTATTTTTCCAATTCTTTCAATGACTATATTGTGTAATTCTTCCAAGTTAGATGCATTTACGGTAACAATCATATCAAACCTTCCTGTAACTTCCGATAATGATCTAACTTCTGATATATTCAATAATTCATCATGTATTAGATCTTTTCTTTTCGGATCTCGATTTACTCCAACAGTTGCCTTAATATTTAATCCAAGCATACTTTCATTGACAACTATTGTAAATTTCTTTATTAGATTTCTTTTTGATAGTCTTTTTATTCTGCTATATAGCACGGATGAATTAATATTTAATTTTTTACTAAGCTGAGGAACGGAAATGCTCGCATTTCTTGTAAGCTCGGTTAAAATTTTCATATCCAACTCGTCAAATCTTTGCAATTTACATCTAATATTATTTGAAAAAATTCATTAATAAATGTAATTGTTATTTTACAATAATTGTTATTTTTAAGCTGTAGTTTATTTTTTTTATCGTTTTAGCATAAAAATTTTGGTATTTTTATAATATTTGTATATAGTAAGTATTAAATAATTTCATCTTTAAATCATATCGATTGGTGTTTGTTCGGTTTAGGCAAGATTAAAGTTGGTCATTATGTTTTTGTAATCCAAAAACAAGAAAAACATAATAACATTATCATTGGAAAGGTGCAATCAGTTGATAACCTGACAGTAGAGTTAATAGGAACTCTCATTAAACCGATCGGATTAATTGAACGATTAGAAAAAAATACTATAGGATCTCGATCCAAAGAGGTTTTGAATGATCCTGATCCTAATAATTGCATTTTTATTTTAATTGATCGAGTTGATATTGAAGATTTTAATGGAAAGATAAACCAAAGTGAAGAAAAAGTAATTTGGATCAATGAGAAACGATTTTTTATCCTCGAAGGTTGGATAAAAGAAAATTTTCCAGACATGTTTGCAGATGTACTAAGGTCGGCAAACAAAGATGAATGGAATTATACCCGTACAGCATTACTTGACAAAATGAATTCTTTATATGATAAAGATCTAAAAGATCATGTATATGCGGTAGTAAGAAGTACAAAGATTCTTTAACAATTTGAAAGTTTTATATTATGCTTTCATAATAAGCGTGATTGGATAATGGAATACGTATATGCTGCATTATTGTTACATAAATTGAAAAAAGATATCACTGAAGATAATATTACTAACGTTGTAAAAGCTACAGGTGTAACTCCAGATGAAGTAAGAATAAAAGCTCTAGTTGCTGCATTAGGTGATGTAAATATAGATGAAGCGTTAAAATCTGCACCAGTAGCAGTAGCTCCTGCAACTGTATCAACTACAACAACACAAGAAGCACCTACCGAAAATAAAGAAGCACCTAAAAAAGAAGAAAAAGACGAGAAGAAAGAAGAAGAAGCGTTGGAAGGATTATCATCCTTATTCGGTTAATTTTTCTCATTTTCGTAGAATTCTTTCAAAATATTATTTATTTTTAGAAATTGAGAATCAAGTCAAAATGTAAATGTGGTAATAGTTTACTATATTTTCAAGCATGCGTACCATTAGGTTGCAAGCCACTTTTAGTTTGCAAAACTTGTTATTTAGAATTTTATAATTGTACCTGTAATTCTTCAGAATAATTATATTATATTTTTTTAATATTTTAACTGATCTTCATATTATTATTCAAATTGTTGTGATAGCAAAAGTTGCAATACTATACTTATAATATAAAGCGATAATAACATTAAGCCATATTTTAGACCAACCTGTTTTTTGAACATTGGTATTATTGCTATGATTGTTACAATTGTGACTAAAACGAATTGTTGCCATAGTATTTTTGTATTTTCAATCTTTTCGTAAAAACCAAATGCTAGCATTGCAGAAAATATTGCTATCGACAATAAAATTGTATTATTAAGTATCTTTGATCCTAATACGTTTGCAATTGCTATAGATGTTCCTCGAGCTCCTTTTCTAGCTAATATCATCATTGATATTTTTTCAGGCATTTCTCCAGCTATTGGACTAATAATCACGGCCAGAACTACTGTTGATATTCCAACCTCGATTGAAAATCCCTCGAGTGAATGAATAAAAGGTTCTGCTCCAAATATTATGCCTATTGCTCCTATCAAAAAAGCAAAACCAGCTTTCATCATTGTTTTTTTATCTACTTTTATTTCTATTTCAGTTTGAACCGAATTGTTCTTTTTGTGCGTGTTTTCTTTTTTCATTTCATGAAGTGCAATTAATGTATAAAGAATAAAAATACCAGTAAAGATAAAACCATCAATATAATCATATCCATCAATAAATAGTATTAGACCAATTATGGCCGTTGTCAATAAAAGAATTTTATCATTTTTAAATGTTGAAAGGTCAATACTCTTTTGTGGATCATTTGATAATCTTGTTGTTGCTATTATTAACATAATTGCCAAACCCAGGGTCATCATCATTAAATTACTACCTAAACCAGATCCTATTGCAATTCCATACGATCCCTTGTATGCTGCGTATGACACTATTGCTATTTCTGGTATGGTAGTGGCTATACTAAGAAGAATTCTTCCAACGAATTTTGCACCATATTTTTTTGCGAGATGTTCTGCACCATATGCCAAAATCCAACTAGATATAGTTAGCTCACCTAACCATAGAAGCATTAAAAGTAGATTATTTTCACCCAATTCTAATGCCTTCCTTCATGATATTATCTAAAAATTATATAATAGTATTACCACCAAATTTGGAAAATTAGTTTAAGAAATCCACTTTAGTTAAAATTAAAATTTAATTGTTGAGACATATGGTTAGTAGTACTACTACTTATTTTTTCTATACCAAAAATAAATTCTGCAGATGGTGGTGTAGTTAATATTAACATGTAAAGTGGTACTGATATACAAATAACTATTGTTAAAATAACCAGCCAAAACGCAGTCATCTTTTCAGCCATATCTTATTTATGAATTTATTGTTCTCTATATAAATTTTAAATATTTTTTTCTATACGTAATATTCCAATAGTTGTGTTATTTTAGAAGGTCTTTTCTTTTTCTAAAGGATTTTAAGTAACTAACTATTCAATGAAATTGGACTGCAATGCCTAGTGAAGAAGAAATAAAAATATTAATAGAAAATGCTAGACGTAATTTTAAAAAACATAATTTTCAACAGTCAGTTGATCTGACCATTATATTAAAAGACATAGATATAAAAAAAGGTTTTAGTTTAAATGAAATAATTAATTTACCCAATAAACCATCAAGTCAAGCTACTGTCTGTGTTGTTGCTTCTGGAGATATGAGTTCAAGAGCAAAAAAGGCTGATGCTGATCGTATAATTGAACCAGAAGAACTCGATAGATTAGGAACAAATAAGAAAGAAGCAAAGAAACTCGCTCGTGAATTTGATTTCTTCTTATCTGATACTTCTCTTATGGCTACAGTAGGACGATCTTTGGGTTCCTTCTTGGGTCCAAGAGGTAAAATGCCTACCCCAGTTCCTTACGGCGCACCAATAGAAAATATTATAGATAAATTTAGAACTTCTATTCGAATACGAATGAGAAATCAACTCAATCTCTCAACTAAAATTGGAGATGAGCAAATGGATGATAGTAAATTAATTGAAAATGCACTTACAATTATTTCATCTATTGAGAAAAAACTTCCACAAGGTGATAAAAATATACGCAACGTTACAATTAAATTTACCATGAGTGAACCTGCTAATTTAATTGTATTAACACAAAAAAAGTGATTTAAGATGAGTTCGAATAATAATTCTATAAAAAAATATCCTGAGAAAAAACAGTTATTGTACCAACAATTACAAAAACTTCCAAAAGAGTATGATGTAATAGCTTTATCTAGGATGGAAAAAGTTCGGGCAACTCAGCTAATGGCTATAAGAAAAAAATTTCACGATGAGATAAATATCAAAATTATAAAGAATAAAGTAGCACAGAGGGCATTTGAAAAAATAAAAAATCTTTCCGGAATAGAAGATTTAAGTAAACAGCTTGAAGGTCAATGTGCTCTTATGTTTACTAATATAAGCCCGTTTAAAATAAATCTGATATTTGATCAAAATAAAGTATTTTTGTCAGCAAAAGGAGGTGACATAGCTAGTAAAGAAATTGTAATTCCTTCCGGAAATACTGGAATACCCCCAGGACCGGTTCTCTCTGAATTTAAAGAAGCAAATGTTCAAACAAAAATTGATCAAGGTAGTATATCTGTCACTCGAGATACCGTAGTAGCTAAACCTGGAGATGTAATATCGCAAAAATTAGCTTCTTTGCTTAGTAAATTAGATATAAAGCCAATTGAAGCAGGAATTTCTGTAAATTATGCACTTTCGGGTGGATTACAATTCAGTGAATCTGATTTAAAATTAGACATTGATGAATACAAGACTAATGTACAAACTGATTATTTCAGTGCAATCAATTTCGCAACTACATTAGGATATCCAAGTAACGAAACAATCAATCCTGTCATTTCATTAGCAAATCAAAATTCAATAAAATTAGTATTAGAATCTGGTTATGTTTCTAAAGATAGTGTTGAACATGTGTTGAACAAAGCTCAAAATTCTGTGAATATCTTAAGTAGTATACTTAGTGGCAAAGGCTATACTAGTAAGTAATTTTATTCATAACGATGTGATTTAAATAATATTTTAATTTATCCAAAATAAACCAAAAATCTATTATATTGTATATTACTCAGATTTCCAAACACAATAAATAAAGGCAAGAAAATCAACCTATAATAAGATGACTAGCAAATTAAAAGTACACCCTTCTTTCTTTAAAGAATTTGCTACAAAAACATGGATATCTCCAAATGAAATTGTTAAAGAGCTAGTAGAAAATGCCTTTGATGAAGATGCTACTAAAGTATTAATTACTTTATTATCTGATGGATCTCTTTGTGTTGAAGATAATGCGGGTATAGATTCAAAAGGTATGGAAAAATTTTTGTTATTAGGTTCTCCACATAAAAAGTTAGATTCAATTTCACCAAAATATAAGAGGATACGTACTGGAAGATATGGTACTGGTAGACTTTCATTTTTAACATCTTTTCAAAAAATGAAAATTAAAACTCGTAAAGGAAAATATACCAAGTGTATTGTAATAGACGAAAGTTCACTAGATGGTCTTTTTGCTGGTAATTCTAATTTACATGAAGTAAAGGAAAAACAATTATCTAGAAATGGAACACAATTAGTCTTAACTGGCGCTAAAGTTCAAACTGATCCACTAAAGCTAATTAATGAGTTAAAAAAACTCGCGATCTTAAGACAACCTCTATTTCAAGTCTTCATCAAGGAATCTACAAAATTCAAAGAATGGAACTTTTCTGACTCTAACATAGTTACTGCACCCGAAATACAAGGATATAGAATTCCAGTAAACATTGATGATGGAAAAATATCTGGAGAATTGGTTATTGCACGAAGACCTCTAGGAACTGATGAAAAAGGAATATCTATATTGGTAGGAAATCATGTTGTTATCAAAACGTATTTTGGATTTGATAATAAATTAAATCGTATAACTGGTTTTATCAGATGCGATGATCTAACTTCTAGATTTGCAGATAAATCTGCATTGATCGAAGATTCACATTATCTCGATTTTAATAAATCCATGCAAAATTTTATTATAAATGAGGTATTCCCAAAATTATCTGAATATGAAGATGTCTTAATAACTAAGGAGGAATCAAAAATTTATAAACAGATAGATAAAGCTCTTGGACAAGCTGTATTTGAAAATCTTGAATCAATTGATGAATTACAAACATTTGAAACTAGTGAATTAATTCAACAAGAATCAGACAAAACATCATCAAATTATAAAAATAATTCTAATATTACCACTAATTCACAAAGTAAATCAGTATCATCTGAAAAAAGTAAACAATCACAAACAAGTATCCATGAGCATCAAACCAGCTACGATGATTATTCTTCTACTTCAAAATCTTATAATGATCAAATCTCAAATTATCAATTTTCAAAAACCCCTATTTTAGATACAAAAAAAATTAAGAAAACTGTATTGAAAAAGACTTTTGCACTAAAACGTATTGGATATAAAGTTATACCGTATGAAGACGAATCTGATTCACGATACAGCTTTACCAACGAGAATATTGTTTTCGTTAACAAGGCTAATTCTGCTTATAAGGCTGAATCTGAACGTGGAGATGAATTTCTATTACGTCATATTATTAGAATAGTTGCAGAAGCAATTGCAGAAGAAAAACATCCTGAGGGAAAAGAGGCATTAGAATTACAAAATAGACTTATTGCTGAATCTATTAAAATACATAATTTACGTTTGTCGGTTAAAAAATAATCATATTAAATTTTACACGTTGATACCTAAAAATGTCAATTTAAATCAATTTTTTGTTAGAAGTCAAATATTATTTTAATTTATACTGACATTTGTAAAATAGAAAGGACTAAATCTAGCTACTATTTGATATAGCAGTAGATGGCTTTTCAATATTTTCCAGGAGCAACTGCAGTAGGAATAACATTCGATGATGGTGTATTACTAGCTTCAGAAAAAAGGATTTCGTTTGGAAATTTTGTTGTAAATAAAAACACAAAGAAAACTTTTCCTATTACACATAAAGTTGGAGCTGCATGTGCAGGTATGGTAGCTGATATGAATATATTAACAAGACAGGTTACTGCATTAGCTAAAGTTAGAAAATTGGAAACTCGAAGAGATCTTGCAACTAATTCAGTAGCCAAATTAATGTCTGTAATAATGTTTGAACGTAGATATTTTCCGTTATTAACACAGGTAATCGTTGGTGGATTAGACAATAAATCAAAAATTTATACTTTAGACCCATTAGGATCCTTACTTCCTGATGAATATGCAGCAGTAGGAACTGGAGCCGAAATGGCATTGGGTGTATTAGATTCTAATTATAAAAAGGATCTTGATTCTGAAGCCGCAAGAAATCTAGCAATTCGATCTATTCGATCATCTGCACAACGTGATGCATCTAGTGGAGATGGCATAGACTTATTAGTCATCAACCGTGATGGACAGAAAGAAGAATCAATCGCAATTTAAAAAAACTTTTTTTATTAATATACAATTTAAGATCAATTTCTATTTTTTATAGAAAGAAAAAACACTACTTTAATATGTAAAATTCTGTAATTAATATTATATTATATGCTAGATGCAAGAAATATAGGACTCAGGAATATCGAAGTAGCAGATACAAAGATCTGTTCTATTGATGGAGAAAATGGTAAATTAATTTTTCGTGGTTATGATATTTTAGATTTAGTAAATCATTCGAATTTCGAAGAAACTGCTTTTCTTCTACTATACGGAGAATTACCAGATAAAACTCAGTTAGATTATTTTACTAATGAATTAAAAATAAATAGATCTCTTCCAGACGGATTAATTCAAAATCTAAAGAATAAACCTAAAAAAACTCATCCTATGGATATTCTTCAATCTTGCATTTCAGAACTAGCAGGTTATGATGATAATATTGCATATGATCTAAAAACTGACAATATAAAACGTACCATCCATCTTCTTTCAAAGATTCCATCGATTGTGGCTGCATGGAATAGAATTAGACATAATTATGATGTAATTCAGCCTGATTCTTCACTTTCTCATTCTGCCAATTTTCTCAATATGGTTTTTGGAACAAAACCTACGCTAGATGAAGAAAAAGTTTTTGATATTTGTTTAATTCTTCATGCCGAACATAGTTTCAATGCTTCTACATTTGCGGCTAGGGAAATAGCATCCACTAGAGCCCATATGTATGCTTGTATTTCAGGTGCATTGGGTGCACTATCCGGGGAACTTCATGGTGGTGCAAACATTCAAGTAATGAAAATGCTGTTGGATATTTCTGATCCTTCTAAAACTGAAAAATGGATAACGGAAAAATTAAACCGAGGAGAAAGAATAATGGGTATGGGTCATGCAGTATATCGCACTACAGATCCAAGAGCAGATATTTTAGAAAGACTTGCAAAAAAGATTTGTAAGGGAGAAAATAGAAAATGGTATGAAATTACTAATAATGTAGAAACATTCACAAAACAATATATGACTAAATTGAAGAAAAAACCAATATATCCAAATGTAGATTTGTATAGTGCTTCCATATATTATAGCATGGGTTTTCCTATGGATCTAAATACTCCTATTTTTGCAATTTCTAGACTTTCTGGATGGGCCGCGCATATAGTAGAAGAAAAATTTGCCGAGGCTGCGCCAAAACCTGCATTATACAGACCAAAAGCAGTTTATGTTGGTAAATACTGCGGACCAATGGGTTGTGAATATGTACCTATGAATGAAAGATTGAAGTTATCCTGAAATATGTCTAGGCTTCTGTTTACAATGTCTATTACCATAAATTATATCTATTTCTACTGATCTTATTTTATTATTGAAAGTAAACACATTGTCAAAAAGAGACACTGTAACTCTGATCAACCATATTAAAAAATCTTGGCCACCTCAATCATTTCCAAATTTCAAAAATATATGCAGATATGAAATCGAAAAAGAAAGAAGTCTATATGCATATGAAAATTTTATTGCTATAAAAATTAACGATATTATTTTACCATTTCTAGGTTCTATCGACACTTTAAAATTCTTTCCTACAGTAGTTATTGATATGGGTGCAGTAAAATTTGTATGTAACGGAGCTAAGGTTGCACGTCCAGGAATAACTAAAATGGCAGGATTTAATAAAAATGATATTGTTATCATTAAGGATGAAAAATACTCTAAATACCTTGCAGTGGGAATTGCAATGGAAGATAGTAAAATAGCCGAATCTAACACCACTGGCCATGTAGTTAATACAATGCACTATGTTGGAGATAAATTTTGGAATTTACATAAAGGAATTAAATCTTTATAATAAAATAGAATATTACTAACTCATCTATATGATACCATTTTTCGTAATGTTGAAATATATTTCATCTTTAATAAATGGCTGCATACAAGTAATTTTGTATAGATTCTTTTTTAATTGATTTTTTTTTTCAAATCGTAATCTAAAATGTGAATACAATATCAAAGCACTTTCCATAAATTCATTACCCGTGTCTTGTTTTATTTTTTTTTCTCTACTTATCAGATTTGTATTATTTCTCATGGTGTTAGTCGCTATTATTGCAATGTTGTGATTTATAGCTAATAAAGCCAGTTTATGTAAATATTTCATAAAAATTAAATGCCTAGATATAGTTGCATATTCAATCGAAATCAAAGATGTGATTGAATCAATAATTACTATTTTAGGTTTCCTCTCTTGAATCTGTTCTTAAGATTTATTCTGCGCGTAAAACGTAAATGGTCTAATATATTTTATATTATCTAGTATACTAATATCATTTTCATCTCCTAGTATTTCCATAATCCTCTCGGGTCTAAACGTACCAGTAGTATCAATAAAAATAATATCGTAATTGGGGTGTTTTTTCAAGACATTTGCACAAAATGAAAAGCAAAATTGCGATTTTCCGGAACTGCTTTCTCCAAAAATATCTGTAACAATACCAGTTCTAATCCCGCCTCTCAGAAAATTATCAATTTTTTTGGAACCAGTAAAAAATATAGTCACTTCATATTTAGCTTATAATTTGATCTGTTTATACTTTAATAATAAAGGAACCTTTTTATTTTGCATAGTGAATTTGAATTGCAAAGTGATATATTGAGTTTGTCAAGCAATTCCTCACAACCAAAACGACCTCTAACAATGTTACAGAAATCTCTTAATCAAAAAGTTGCTGTTAGACTAAAAAATGAAACAGAATACAGAGGCATAATGAGCAATGTTGATTCTTATATGAATCTTATCTTATTGGATGCAGAAGAATATCTTAAAACTGATCTACTTGCTAATTATGGCAAAGTAGTCATAAGGGGGAATAATGTACTCTTCATAAGATTAATCAAGGATCTATGATTTTTCGTAAATAAATTTTAAATACGTAGATTATTAAAATGACGTCAAAATATCTATTTACTTCAGAAAGCGTAACTGAAGGACATCCAGATAAAATATGCGATCAAATTTCCGACTCTATTTTAGATGAATATCTAAAAAATGATCCTAATTCTAGAGTCGCAGTAGAATCAATGACCACTACAGGAACAGTCTTTGTTGCTGGCGAAATTACATCTTCGTCGACAGTCGATTCACAACATGTCGTGCGTAATACTATCCGTGATATTGGATATAACGATAGCTCATATGGTTTTGATTATAGTACTTGTGCAGTTTTAACATCTATCCATAGACAAAGTGATGATATTTCGGTTGGTGTTACTCCAACAAATGATAAAGAACAGGGAGCCGGTGATCAGGGACTTGTTTTTGGTTATGCTACAGATGAAACTACTGAATATATGCCATTGCCTATAATGATGGCTCATAAACTTTGTATGGAACTATCTCGAGTTCGCAAATCTGGAGAATTAGATTGGGTCAGACCAGATGGCAAATCTCAAGTTTCCGTAGTTTATGAAAATTCTATACCAAAACGAATTGATACAGTTGTTCTTTCTACACAACATTCTCCAGATATCCAATTGAACCAAATACGTGAAGAGATAACCAATAAAGTCATTAAACCAACTTGTGAAAATTGGATAGATCATCGTACAAAATTTATCATAAATCCTACCGGTAGGTTTGTTTTAGGAGGTCCTTCTGCTGATACCGGTTTAACAGGTAGAAAAATTATAATTGATACTTATGGTGGAATGGGAAGACACGGTGGAGGTGCATTTTCTGGAAAAGATCCATCCAAAGTAGACCGGTCTGCATGTTATATGGCTAGATACGTAGCTAAAAATATAGTTGCATCTGGTTTGGCTAAAAAATGTGAAGTTCAAATAGCTTATGCAATAGGAGTATCTAAACCAGTTTCAATTATGGTAGAAACTTTTGGAACTAATACTATGTCACATGAATTAATAGAAGATAAGATTTCCAAAAATTTTGATATGAGTCCTTCCCAAATAATAAAATCTTTGGATTTAAAAAAACCAATTTATAAAAAAACTGCGGTTTATGGTCATTTTGGAAGAAATGAACCTTCGTTTTCTTGGGAAAAGATCAATAAGATCGAATTACTAAAATAAGTATTTTATTTTATACTATTTTATTTAATAAATTTTCATAATCTTTTCCTAATTTATATTTTTTATTGAAATATTTTACTATGTTATATACATCTCTTTTGATCAACTTCTTAGCATCTGGATGATTAGTAGAAACTGCCTGAGGCCAATCTATTATCCATGGTCTAAATTTATTGTCTATTAAAATATTATATTCACTAATGTCTCCATTGATGATCCCGTTATCATATGTTATTTTTAATTGATGTATTATATCGTCTAGCAATTTTTCTGGTTCTATAATAGTCGTTTCTATCATCATTTTTCCTTCTATTTTTTCCATTACAATGGTGTGCATAGATCTATAAAATGGAATACAGCAATTAACTTCAGAATTCTTCAAGTTCAATAAAATATCATATTCTCTTTTTGCTGCATTGATATTTATTAGAAACCAGTTATGAGAAGTTCTTTTTTTTTCAAAAGATCTTTTCCTTTTTGTATCTCTAAAACTTATTCTACCAATTCTATAAAATTTGATTGCTCTTTTATGTTTGTTGGATGTTATACTTTCTATTACATCAGATTCTTTTCCTATTCCTAATGGTTTACCTAAACCAAAAATTATATCTTTGTCTACTAAAATTTTTAGAGCAAATACATCTAGGCCAGAAAATACTAATTTGTATCCATTTTTTGTCTTTTTTATCAGTTTATTTTTCAACAATTTGTTTAGTCTGAAGTCTACAATATTTTGATGTAATCTTGAATACGATGCTATGTCTGTATTTTTTATATTTTCATGATTCTTGATTGATGATACAAATATTTTGAGTATTTTATATTCTTCTCTGTCGAGTTCTTTTACCAAAGTAGAAATCTTTTCAAATGAATACAAATTACTTATTTTACTTTAAATGTATACACTTTAATCTTATTTAAATCATTTACATTTGTTATTAAAACATAAAATAAATTTATGTATATACTTTTAAATTATAATTACTATAAATTTATTATTTTATTTATAAACAGATATTATTTGATACATTATTTTATTGATAAACGATAAATGTGTACATTTATTAGATTCATATTTTATTTAATTCATGATTTATTTAAGACTAATTATTTAAAAAATATCGTATGATAAATTTCAAAATCATGAAATAAATTATAAATAGATTGTAATCATTTTATAGTCTCGAAATTAATTTCTAATATAAATATTTTCCAGAAAAATAAAAATAATTAATATCAATTAATGTGAAATCCGACTTGGAATATAATATATTAAAATATAATGTAATTCATATTTTTTCATTGAGCTTAAAGGATAAGGTTACATTAATTACTGGTTCAAGTAGTGGAATAGGATTTGCTATGGCAAAATATTTTGCAGAAAATTGTGAGTCACAGGTAGTAATTTCTTCACGTAAAAAAAGAGATAATGACAAAACTCTAAAGAAAATTAATGGAAAAGTTTATTCAGTGAATATTGATGTTACTAATATTGTTAATATCCGTAATTCAATTGATGAAATAATTAAAAAATTTAATTCAATTGATATATTAATAAATAATGCAGGTTATAAATTTAACAAAAAAATATGGTACAAAAAACTACATCAAATAGATTATTCGTATTTTGAACAAATACTCGATGTTGATTTAATGGGTTCTTTAAGGCTTTCTAAAACCGTAATTCCTTATATGATTAAAAACAGTAAAATCTATAAACAAAATAACTATGTAATAATAAACATCTCTTCTACACCTGCTCTTTCAGGTCATAATGAAGGTTCTCCATATACTATTGCAAAATCAGGCGTAATAGGATTAACTAAACATATTGCCAGAGAATATGGGTGTTATAATATTCGTTCATACACATTAGCTTTAGGAAATATTGCTACTTCGTCTACATATCATTCTATGAGCAAAAAACATCAACTTATTGCAGAAAAGGAACCGTCTCTAAAGAGATGGGGAACGCCAAAAGAAGTGGCTCATATAGCTGCAAGTTTAGCTGATGATGGTTTTTCATATGCTACAGGAAATACTATTTTAATTGACGGAGGTACTATAATGTTTTAATTGGTGATTGGATTGAAAGAATTTTCTAGTTCTGATAATTACAAAAATATCAATGGAGATCTAGATTTAGTCGAAAAAGAACAAGAATTACCCAAAGAAATTCAAGAAAAAAGAAGAAAAGGTCTTTTACGGACCGGTTACACAACTGGAACCTGTGCATCAGCCGCGACCAAAGCTGCATTAAATACATTAATTGATGATTTTATAGTCGATAATGTTCTTGTTACATTACCTAAAGGTAAAATTGTGTCTATAAAAATAGCATGGACTAAAAAAAATACAAATCTAGGTGTAGTTACTTCCGCAGTAATAAAAGATGGTGGTGACGATCCGGACGTTACACATGGTTCTGAAATTTGTTCTACTGTTTCTTTGTTGAAAGAAAAAGGGAAGATCATTATTGATGGTGGCATAGGAGTAGGTAGAGTAACTAGGCCAGGATTGGGTTTAGAAATAGGAAGTGCTGCAATAAATCCAGTTCCAAAAAAAATGATAAGAATGTCCATCATTCAAGCTGGTTATAAAATATTAAATAAGAACGGGATTAAAGCTGAAATATCAGTCCCCAAAGGAAAAGATCTTGCAATAAAAACTGACAACCCGCGATTAGGCATAATTAATGGTATCTCTATATTAGGAACTTCTGGTATAGTCTTCCCATATTCTACGGCTTCATTTGCTGCTTCTATTCGTCAAAGCCTTGATGTTGCTGTTAGTCTTGGAACTGATACTGTTGCATTAACTACTGGCGGAAGAAGCGAGGACCTAGTGAAGTCTTTGTATCATCTAAATATTCCTGAATATGGTTTTATTCAAATGGGTGATTTTTCTGGATATTCTATAAAACAATGTGCTTTACGTTCAATAAAAAAAGTAATTATAGGTGGTTTCATAGGAAAATTAACAAAAATTGCTATGGGTGTAAAACAAACTCACGTTAGAGGCTCTCACGTGAACATGAATTTTTTAGCGGATATTGCTTCTCAATGTACTTTATCACAAAATATAATTGATGAAATAAGAAATGCTAATACTGCTAGACATGTATCTGAAATAATAGATAAAAATAACGTTCCTAAATTTTATGATCTTTTATGCGAAAAAGTTCATAGTCAAATGTTTTCTACTGCGAATAAGTCTATAGACATAATTGTGTTACTATTTGGATTCGATGGTTCTTTACTCGGTAAATTTCCAAGTCGAATAAATATATGACATTTTTGCAATATTATGAAATTCTAACTGATAAAATATGTATTATTAATATCTAACAAATCCATACCAATTTTTTTGGTGCAAAGAATTATTTTTGACAAATTTAATTATAGTACTGAAGTGAAAGAAAATATTGCTATACTGGCCATTACAAAAAATGGTATAAAAATAGGCCAAAAAATTCAAAATCATGTAGAGGATACAAAATTATATGCGCCAAGTAAACATAAAAATTTATTTAAAATTTCTAATAATGTTTTTTGGTATGATGGATCTACCTCTGAAATTATATTAGATCTTTTTAAAAAAAATAATGCTTTAATTTGTATTTTCTCTTTAGGTGCTGTTATTAGATTGTTATCATCGGCAATAAAAGATAAAAGAACTGATCCTGCTGTACTTGTAATTGATGATCAGTCAAATTTTGTAATAAGTACACTTTCTGGACACATAGGTGGTGCTAATATACTAACAAGAAAAATTTCTTCAATTTTGAATTCTACTCCAGTAATAACTACTGCTGCTGATGTGAATAATACTATTTCAGTTGATTTAGTAGGAAGTCAATTTGGTTGGAATATTGAAAATTATAATAATGTAACTCGAATAAGCGCATTAATGGTTAACGGTGAAAAAATTGCATTATTTCAAGATACTGGTCAATTAAATTGGTGGAATAATAAAAAGTTTCCATCAAATGTGATTAAAATAAATGATGTTAATTTAATTAAACAAAACGATTCTATCAAAGGATCTATGATTATTACCGATAGTGTTATACATGATGAGGAAATATTGTACAAATCTGTAATTTACAGACCTAAAAGTTTGGTAATCGGGATAGGTCTACATTGGGATACTACAAAAGATGATATATATAACGGAATAAGATCTGTTTTCGAAAGAAATAATTTGAGTTTTAGTAGTATTAGAAATATTACTTCCATAAAGAAAAAAATTGCAGTAAAAGGGTTAGAAGAATTTTCAAAAGATTATAATCTAGAATTAATTCTATTCGATTCATCTCAATTAGAAGATATCAAAGTTCCTAATCCTTCAAATTTAGTTAGAAAGTTCGAGGGTGTGTCGAGCGTATCTGAAGCATCAAGTCTACTTAGTTCTAAAGGTGAATTAATTATTACAAAACAGAAATTTCCACCTAATCTAACGGTTGCTGTTTCAAGGGTGAATTTTCAATGAAGAAGGCATTACTTTTAATAGATAGAGGAAGCAGAGAACCAGAAGTTAAAGAAGAACTAAAAACGATCTGTATGTTTTCTAAAACTAGAGGTAATTATATTTATTCAACTTATTGTTTTTTGGAAGTAATTTCACCTTCAATCGAAGATGGAATAAATCAATGTCTCAAATTCTCTCCGGATTTAATAGTTATAGTTCCTTATTTTCTTTATCCTGGTTTAAAGCTAAAAGATTCAGTAAAAAAAAGTGCAATATTTGCTAGTACAAATAATGTAAGAATTGCAATAACAAAACCTTTATGTTATTCAGATATTCTAACTACTATAATTCACGACAGAATTAAATCGTTAAAATCTAAATATAAAATTGATTACAAAAATCATACATGTGATGTTCTCTTAATTGGTCATGGCAGTTCTGATAGACGGGCAACAGAAGCATTTTTTTATACTGCAAATTCCTTGTGTGGTCACTATCGAAATGTTAAACCTTGTTTTCTCGAGCTTGAAAAACCAAATATAGAGATGGGTATAAAATCACTATTAGAAACCTCTCCAAAAGTTATTTTGGCTATTCCATATTTTTTACATAAAGGAATACATATTAAAAAAGATGTATTAAATGAATTAAATTTAGTTATGACTAAATATTCTTATAAAAATATCTATTTTGGTAAACATATCGGAACTGATGAAAGAATGATTGACTTAATATTAGAAAGAACAAATGAAGTTATTAATAGGATAATTATTAAAAAATGAATTTCACTCTTCCCAATTCTCATAATTCTAATTCTGGAGAAACTCCTGAATCAAGATCAATGTCTCATAAATCATTTGATATTGAAAAAGAAAGTTTTAGAATTATAGATAAAGAAATAGGTAAACATCATTATCCATTAGAATATGAATGGCCAATTGTGAGGAGGGTTATCCACGCCACAGCTGATTTTGAATTTGCTTCAAAATCTAGAATAATATTTAGCCAAGATGCTATAAAATCTGCATTTGATGCATTTAGTAATAAATCCAACATTATTACCGATGTAAACATGGTGTTATACGGAATAAATAGAAATTCTTTAAAAAATTTAGATCTACGTGCTAAATGTTATATTTCAGATCATATGTTATCAGTCGAAGCAAAAAAAAATAACAAAACAAGAACTGAGATGGCCATGAGGAAAGCCTATAAGGAAATCGATCATGGAATAATAATAATTGGTAATGCTCCTACGGCGCTATATGAAGTAATCAGTATGATCAATGAATCAATAATCACACCCAAACTGGTAATTGGAGTTCCTGTTGGTTTTGTATCTGCAATGGAATCAAAATTAGATCTTTCTAGACTGGAAATACCATTTATAACTAATATTGGAAGAAAAGGTGGAAGCTCAGTTGCATCATCTATGATTAATGCTCTGATGTTATTGTATTTTGAACATAAAAAAACAATTTAATACATCATTTTGATATTTTTTTATAATAAAATAAAAATATATATTAAAAATAGGTTTATAATTAATTCTAATTCCAATTGAAAGAATTAAAAGCTGAAATAATAATTCATGCAAGTATGACTAAAGTGTGGGAAATTGTTACATTATTTGACAACTATTCAAATTGGAATCCAATAATTCAAAAAATTATTGGGAAACCACAATTAGGTGAAAATATTGAAATTCATATTCATACAGTAGGTGGAAAAAACAGAATCTACCATCCTATAATAACTAAGTTTGATCCTCCTTTTGAGTTAAGATGGGAAGGAAAATTTTTCTTATCTAGTGTGCTTAAAGGCGAACGAATATTTAAAATAATCAAATTATCTGAAAATGAAAGTAAATTTATTAATATGGAAATATTTTCAGGTTTTGGAACTAAATTTACACCAAAAAAAATGGAACAGGATATTTTGGCAAGTTTTGAAAAAATGAATTTATCTCTAAAAGATTTTTCTGAATCAAATAATTCCAATTAATTTATTTTTATTTAATTTTCAACTGCTTAAATCTAGTTTTTGTGATTCTTGTGAATTAGAAATCTTAAAATTCCTATTTAATGATATAATGAATATGAAAGCAATATGGAATGATGCCGTTGTAGCCGAAAGTGATAAAACCGTTGAGGTAGAAGGTAACCAATATTTTCCACCAACCTCTATTAATAAAAAATATTTTATTAAAAGTGAAACCCAGACCATCTGTGGTTGGAAAGGTTCAGCTAGTTATTATTCTCTAGTTGTTAACGGAAAAACAAATCCCGATTGCGCGTGGTACTATCCTAATCCTAAACCCAATGCAAAACATTTACTAAATTATGTAGCATTTTGGAATGGTGTAAAAATTGAAAATGATTAAAAAATATTATATAACTCTTTAATTTTGAATATTGTTATTGATATAGTCTTTTTTAAATGAATATTATATATGCAAACATAAGACATATTCAGAAAATAATTTATATTTATATAATCAATTTTATTGTAAGTTCGTTTGATTAGGAACTATTATTGCTTTAATAATATTTTTTTTGTGTTCAATTTCTTTTATTGCTTTCACAGCATCATTTAATATAAATTTATGTGTAATTATTTTTTTAACTTCTATTTTTCTGGTACATATTAATTCTAAGGCTTCTTTGATTTCACAAGTTGATGCAGCGTATGAAGAGGTAATTGTTAATTCCTTGGTATATATTTTACTTGGCTCAATTTTTATTTTTATGTTATTTTTGGGTTCGCCAAAAATCAGCACCGTTCCGCCTTTTCTTACTATATCCATTGCTTCATTTATAGTACTCATATCTGAAGTAGAAATTATTACCACATCTACTCCTCGTTTTTTGGTTTCTTTTTTGATAATTTGATGAATATTATCTCGTTTAATGTTGAGAGTTAAGACTGGACATATTTTTTGACAAAACTTTAAGCGATAGTCATTTTTATCTATACCTACTATTTTTTTTGCATATTTTGTTTTTGCTATCATTGAATGTAATATTCCTATAGGACCTATTCCAAAAATAGCAACAGAATTATTTTTATTAAAATCAATTTTTTTCCATGCTCTTAAACAGCATGCGAGAGGCTCTATCATTGCAGCCTCCTCCATGGTTATATTTGTAGGAATTTTATATATTGAATCTTGTTTTATGTTCCAACTGGGAACTATAAATTTTTCTGATATTCCACAAGGTTCTAAACTATCTATGTATTTTTTACACATTGTTTCATTTCCATGCTTACAATAATAACATTTATTACATGACGTATGGTGATGAACAAACACTCTTTCACCTTTTTTTATTTTTTTTACATTCTTTCCAACTTTTTCTATTATTCCAGATACTTCATGACCCAATTTATCTGTAGGCTTGCATGAATTGATTTTTACATTCGATATATCTGACCCGCATAGACCACATGCTTCAAGCTTAATTAAAACTTCATCATTCTTTATATTTTTCATTTCTATATCTTTTAGATATACACGTTTTCTCTTGAGTTGACGATCCATTGCCAAAAATTTCATTGATCAGTTTAAGCATGATTTCAAAATAATAAAAATTTTGTTGAATTTTATCAAGTATGACTAATCCATTTTCTTATATGGTATAATTAACTAGTGGTAAATCTATTATATTTTAGAATAAGTGTAATACTGGAAATAATTGAAAGTCAGCCATGTACTAATTTTCAAAGTTATATAAGTTTACAATATCATGTAAATACAGATAGAAGACATATAAAATTTCATGACATCAATGATTTTGATATATTGAAATTAGCATATTTTTCAAATTCATAATTAGAATTCAAAATGACGTATATTTTAAACATAAGAAAAATAACAATACAAAAAGTACTATTCAGTATCATATTCCATAGTGAGAGATTATTTTGAAATGAATGATATTGATTCAAAATAGACTAAACTAGAGAAATTTAAAAAATCCAAAATCTTAATATAATGTAGATAGTGGATCTCAATAGAAGAAATAAGACAAATATTTCAAAATACTAGATCGAAAAACTAAAGTTTTCATATCTTATAATTTCTACTACACTAAAGTAGTAGAATCTCACAAAAATATCTTTTAATCATCATCCATTTCTCATAATCCTCTAAATTGGAGATTTTCGAACATTCTTTTTCTGTATAATTGTGAAAGTATTATTATTCTAGTTACTAAAGGAAGTTTAATTTCTCTCGCATATAATTTGATTAATATCTAGAATATCACAACATTACAGTTTAAGTCATTAATTTTTATTATTATATCACATTTCCTGGTAACATTGCGTCCTAGTAATGGTAGTAACATTACGTTGATAATCTCTATTAATCTAAGACTATTATGATTATTTTTAATCAAAAAACTATTTTCTATACTATTTTCTGGTAGGGGGATTTTAAATAAAACTTCGGAAATCAAGTAACTAGAGTTCAAGTTTTTCTCGAAATATTATTATCTATATTGTATCATCCATAAAATCATGGTTTTCTGTGCAACCAATAATCATTTTTATTATTCCTTCTGTTCTTACTTTTTAACTATCTCATTTAACAGTATATCTTAATTTTCATATTTATTTTCTTACATATTTAGTCGCAGCTTGAATCAATTTTTTTGGATATCGTCCGTTTTGAAAATATATGTGCATATAAGACGCTATCGTATTGTAAAGACTTATCCCATCTTTTTTTTCTGTTATTCCTACACCTTTTGTCAATTTATAAATAAATCTTATATCCTTAGAAATATCTTTCATCTCAGAATAATGAAATTCGTGACCTCTTATATTATGCATTGAACCTAAAAATGACAAGTTTATCAGTTTAGCTTCAGTGTAATTTAATATTAATTTTTTAGTCATTTGGGTTTCAGCATCTATTAAACCGACCATCTTCTCTTTATTTTTTTTAGCTATGTTTTTTATGGATTTAGTTAAATACATTAGTCCACCACATTCTGCATATATCGGAATACCATCTTCTCCTTTTTTCTTTATCTCATGCATTATTTCTTTATTAGTTGATAATCTATTAGATAAAACTTCTGGAAATCCACCACCAATATATAGTCCGCCTATATTTTCCGGAAGTTTTTTGTCTTTAATAGGGCTAAAAAATACTATGTTGAAACCATTTGCTTTCAACATATTAATATTTTGGTTATAGTAGAAATTAAAAGATTCATCTAAAGCTACAGCAAAATCTATCTTATTTAATTTTTTTGTTATCTTATTTTTTTCAAAAATAGTATTTTCCAACCTCGATTTTTTTGCAATTTCAATTATATGATCATTATTTAAATTATCTGAAATATATTCAGCTATTTTCAAAATTTCATATTTTTTCTTCTTGTTCAACTCATAACTGGGAACTAAACCTAAATGTCTTTCTATAAATTCTATTTTATTGTTCCTTTTTATTGTGGCAATAATTGGAATATTAATTTTATTCATAAATGCTTCTTTTATATAATTATAGTGTTTTTCTCCCGAAACTTTATTCAAGATAATTCCTGCTATATTTACTGTTTTATCAAAATTTAGAAAACCATATGCTAGAGCTGCTAATGATCTGGCAGCCTTACTAGAATCTATTACTAGTATTATTGGAGATTTTAATATTTTTGATATGTGTGCTGTACTCGCATAATTATTTTTCCCTGACGACCCATCGAATAATCCCATTACTCCTTCTATTACTGCAACGTCAGCATCCTTCATTTTTTCTATAACTGTGTTTTTTACTGTTTTTTCCCCCATTAACCATACATCTAAATTGTAAGAACGTCGATTAGTAATAAAATAATGATATGATGGATCTATGAAATCTGGGCCAACTTTAAATGATTGTGTTTTAAATCCGTTATTTTCTAGTTTTTTTAATATACCTAAGGTTATCATTGTTTTTCCTACACTGCTTGAAGTTCCAGCAATTATTATACTAGGAATATTTTCTTTTTTCAAGTATTGCTATTTTATTTTAAATTGATAAACTTATTTATTATTTTAATTTCATAGACTATTTGTCTATTGTTTTGAATTTATTGTTCTAATAACAAGTAATCTATTTTTCTATTTTCCTTAGATTAATATTATATGATAATGCAAACCTATGAGCTTCATCTCTCGCAAATTGAATGATTTTTAATATGCTATTTTTTTTATTTATTCTTACTGGAATTTTGCTATATTGTGTATAAATGTCTTCATTCTTCTTCGCTATTGCAATTATTTGTATATTCAAATTCAATCCTTTAATTACCTGTTCAGCAACTTTTAGATGATTAAATCCGCCGTCTATAACTATTAAATTTGGCAATAAATTTTCGAAATTGTTATTTTTGTTGTTAATTTCAATCAATTCATCTGTATTTATCCAATTTATCTCTCTAATTGATCTATTTATCTTATTATTATTTATGCTATTTTTATATCTTCGATATATAATTTCTTTCATCATTGAATAATCATCTTGTTTATTTATTATTTTTCGAATTTTAAATTTTCTATATCCATTTTTATATGGTTCTCCGTTAACAAATCTTATACATGAGCCAACACCGTAATTAGTTCCAAAATTAGAAACATCAAAACAATCTATAATAATAGGAATTTCGTTTAAATTTAAATAATTTTTAAATTCTATTATTGCGTGTCTATGTCTATTTTCTATACTTGATGAAAGATTTTTTATAATAAGATTCATTAAGTCCATCTTCTGTTCATCACTGTATTTTTTTGTTATTTTTGTTATTTCTACTTGATGTTTAGATAGTTTTTCTAATGCTTTTTGTAAATTGTCTTTTGATTCAGGGAGTATATTCACATATATGTGGTGAGGAATATTACCTCTATTATTGTAATATTGCATTAAGAAACTCGAAAAATTGTTATCTCCTATCAAATCAAATTGAAAACTTTTTCTATCTATGATTATGCCTTTATTTTTTCTCAATGATAGAACGTATGCTACATCACTAAAAATATCATTTTTAATTCCGATATATTCTTCACTTTGATCTTCATAAATGGAATCTATTTTTTGTTTTACCATTAAATTTTCTAATAAGTATATTGTATCTCTGATCTCTTTTGCCTTTTCATAATTTTGCAATTTTGATGATTTTTTCATTTCATTTTTCATTTTTTCTATAAATTTTTCTATACTCGTTTTTGTTGAAAGAATGTCTTTTAATACCGAAACCTGATTCATATAATGATTCTTAGTAACATTGTCAATACATGGTGCATCACAATTATTTATGAAAAATTCCAAGCATGGTTTTTTCGGTAATCTATTACAAATTCTAATTTTAAAAATTTTTCTTAACATGCCTACTGATAAAAATCTTGAGCTACCATGTACAAAAGGTCCATAAATTTCTCCAGGTGGTCCATAAAAATCACCATTCCTGTTTCTTCTGGTTACAATTAATCTAGGATATTCTTCTTTTGTTATCTTTAAATAAGTATATCTTTGCTGATCTTTTAATTGTATATTGTAAATAGGTTTATATTTTTTTATTAAATTCGACTCCAAAAGAAATGCTTCTATTTCATTATCTGTTATAATAAATTCAATATCTGAAACTTTTTTTAGTAATTTCGATGTTTTTAAATTTTCTTTATCGTTTTCTTTATTTTTTTTAAAATAACTTTTAATTCTTTTTTCTAAGTTTTTAGCTTTTCCAATATATATTATTTTTCCAAATTCATCTTTCATTAAATATATCCCTGGTAATTTTGGAATTTGTTCTTTTATGTGGTTAATTTTTTTTAAATTTAACATTTATTTTTAATTTGTAACTTTTGAATTTTAGTAATATTGTTAATTTTTTGTTTTAAATACTTTGCAGTATAACTAATTTTATCATAGCTTGTAATTAGATCCGTTGGTTTTCCATAAGCAACTACTTTTCCTCCCTCATCTCCTCCTTCAGGACCCAAATCGATAATCCAATCCGCACTTGCTATCACGTCTAGATTATGTTCTATAACTATCACTGTATTTCCTCGATCAACTAACTTTTTTAAAACTATTAATAATTTTTTAACATCAGAAAAATGAAGACCTGTTGTAGGTTCGTCTAAAATATAAAGTGTTTTTCCGGTACTTTTTTTAGAGAGTTCAGTAGCTAGTTTTATTCTTTGTGCTTCTCCTCCAGAAAATGTTGTAGCTGCCTGTCCTAATTTAATATAATTTAATCCTACATCCGATAACGTCATCAATTTTCTTTTAATCGAATTTACATTTTGGAAAAACTCCAATGCTTCGTCTACGGTTAAATCCAATATGTTGGAAATATTCTTATTTTTATACTTTACCGATAAAGTTTCAGAATTATATCTATTACCCTTACATTCCTCACATTTTACATAAACATCTGGTAAAAACTGCATTTCAATCTTTTTTACTCCACATCCTTCACAAGATCCACACCTTCCATTTTTGACATTGAATGAAAATCTTCCTGGTTTATATCCCATTTCTCTTGCTTTCACTGTTTTTGAAAAAATTTCTCGCACAGGTGTAAATATTCCTACATAAGTAGCTGCATTCGATCTTGGAGTACGACCTATCGGAGATTGATCTATTCCTATTATATTATCAATATTTTCAATTCCTATTATATTATCATGTTTTCCTGAATCAAGTCTTGAATTATAAAAATGATTTGATAATTTATTATATAAAATATTATTAATTAAAGTTGATTTTCCAGATCCTGATACACCTGTAACAACAGTCATATTACCTAAAGGAAAACTTGCATCAATATTTTTAAGATTGTTTTCTTTTGCTCCGTAAATTGTTATCCATTTTCCTTTGTTAATTTTTCTACAAGGATCAGAAATTATCGAAGCTATTTTTTCTTTCCTTATGAATTTCGAAGTTTCAGAATTTGTATTTTTTATTATTTCATTAGGTGAACCATTTGCAACAATATTTCCACCATGTCTTCCAGCTCCAGGACCAATATCAATTATCCAATCAGATTGTTTTATTACTTCTTCGTCGTGTTCAACTATAATTAAAGTATTGTCCAAGTCACGCAATTTTTTAAGTGTCTTTATTAATCTATCATTATCTCTCTGATGTAAGCCTATTGTAGGTTCATCTAAAACATATAACACACCAGTTAAATTAGAACCAATTTGAGTTGCTAATCTGATTCTCTGTGATTCACCACCAGATAACGTTGAAGAATTTCTATTTAATGTTAAATATGTAAGTCCAACATTTATTAAAAATTTTAATCGTGATAGAATTTCCTTAAGAATATTTTTTGCTATATTTTTTTGATATTCGTTTAGGTTCAAATTTAAGAAAAATTCATAACATTGGTCTATTGAAAGATCACAAATTTCTATTATTGATTTTCCATTAATCTTAATGCTTAACCATTTTTCTTTTAATCTTCTTCCATTACATTTTTCACATTTATGTTCTTTCATAAATTTGGACAATATCTCCCTTTTTGAATCAGATTCTGTTTGATTGTATGTTCTTATCAAATTTGGAATAACTCCTTCAAATTTACCTTCGTATTCCCATTTACTCTGGGAATATTTTGATTCATATTTATAATGAATGTTTTCCTCTGTTCCATAAAGTATAATATTTATTTGTTTTTGACTCATTTGGATTAATGGCGTATTAAGATTAAACCCAAATTTTCTTCCAACATCTTTTAACATGGACGATCTAAATGTTGCAAAATCCTTTGCCCAAGGTATTATAGCTCCTTCTAAAATTGATTTTGTATTATCTGGAATTATTAACTCAGGATCAAATTCAATTTTTACTCCTAAGCCGTTACATTCTTCACATGCTCCAAATGGTGAATTGAATGAAAATGATCTAGGTTCTACTTCACCTATACTTATATTACAATATGGACAAGCATTATGTTGAGAAAAAACCATTTCTTCCTCTCCAAATGATGCAATAACTAAGCCATCACTCAATTTAATTGAATTTTCTGTATCCTCAAATATTCTGCTTTTTTCATCTATGTTAAAATCTTTTATTCTATCAATTATTATTTCAATATTGTGTTTTTTTTGTTTTTCTAGTTTTATCGAACTATTATTTTCATAAATTTCATCCAAGTCAATAATTTTACCATCTAATCTTATGTTATTAAATCCATCATTATATAATTTTTCAAAAAATTTTTCAAAAGTACCTTTTTTCCCTCTTATCACAGGAGCCAATATCAATAATATTTCTTTACCGTGTGAATTATTAATTATTGATTCTGTAATCGAGTCTATTGATTGACTTGATATTTTTTTATTGCATGATGGACAATATGGTTCTCCTATTCTTGCAAATAAAATTCTAAAATAATCATATATTTCTGTAATAGTGCCTATAGTAGATCTAGGATTTTTACTAGTAGTCTTTTGTTGAATTGATATCGATGGTGATAGACCTTCAATCGAATCAACGTCAGGTTTATCCATTAATTCTAAAAATTGTCTAGCATAAGTTGATAGTGATTCTACATATCTTCTTTGTCCTTCGGCATATATTGTATCAAATGCTAAAGTTGATTTTCCAGATCCTGATACTCCAGTTATAGCTATAATTTTATTCTTTGGTATTTCTAAATTAATATTTTTAAGATTATTTTCTCTTGCTCCTTTAACGATTATATATTTTATAGTCATATCTTAATAATTATTGTGTTATTAACTGTTCATTTATTTTTTTCAATTTTTCTCTATATTTTATAGCCTTTTCAAATTCTAATTCATTAGCGTATCTCTTCATAATATGTTCTGTTTCTACAGATAATTTTTTCAAGTCACTTTTACTCATTGATTTTATAATTTCTCTGGACTTTTCACTTTCTTGATCGGAATCATTTCTTAAAATGGGTTTTGATATTGTTTTTGGTACTATATTGTTTTCTTTATTAAATTTTATTTGTTTTCTTCGTCTGCGATTAGTTTCATTTATAGCTGTTTTCATAGATTGTGTCATTTTGTCTGCGTACATTATTACGGTACCATCAATATTTCTTGCAGTTCTTCCAAATGTTTGAATTAAACTTGTAGTATTTCTCAAAAATCCTTCTTTATCTGCATCTAAAATTATTACTAAGGATACTTCTGGTATGTCTAATCCTTCTCTTAATAAATTGATTCCAACTAAAACATCATACTCTCCTATTCTTAATTGTCGAATTAATTCTGTTCTTTCAATATTATTTATTTCTGAATGAATATATCTTATTTTAATGTCCTTTTTGGATAGATATTCTGCTAAATCCTCTGCCATCCTTTTCGTTAAAGTTGTTATCAATACTCTTTGATCTCTTTTTACTCTGTTGTCAATTTCTTTAATTATGTCTTTAATTTGTTCTTTTGTTGGATGAACTTCTACACGTGGATCCAATAAACCTGTTGGTCTTACAAATTGTTCTACTATTTCTAAACTAGAATTAATCTCGTATTTTCCTGGCGTTGCAGATACATAAATTACATTTTCAAGATATTTTTCAAATTCACAAAATTTTAATGGTCTGTTATCAAATGCACTTGGTAATCTAAATCCATAATCTACTAACATTTTTTTCCTGGAAAAATCTCCTTGATACATAGCTCGTAATTGTGGTATTGTTACATGAGATTCATCAATAACTAATATAAAATCATCTCCAAAAAAATCTAAAAGACAATATGGAGGCTGTCCAATTTTTCGTCCATCAAAATGACGTGAATAATTCTCTATTCCTGAACAATATCCAATCTCTTGCAACATTTCGATATCATATTTTGTTCTTAATTGAATTCTTTCCTTTTCTAACTCACCATTCAAGTTTACAATCCATTCTCTTAATTCTTTTTTAATTGATTTAATTGCATTATTTCTAGATTCTTCATCAATTATGTAATGTTTAGCAGGGAATATTTTTACAATATTTACCCTCTTAATCTTCTTTAAATCTATGATATTATGGATTGTTATCTTTTCTATCTTTTTGTCAAATAACTTTATTCTTATTAGATTTTCTGAATATCCGGGAATGATTTCGATCATGTTTCCTTTAACTCTGAAATTTCCCGGAATTAATGATGTATCATTTCTTTCATATCTTGCTTCAATTAATTTATGAATTATTTCTTTTCTTTCTATTTCTAATCCTGCGATAAATGTAATTGTACTATTCTCCCATTCTGATGGTGAACCTAGTGAATATATACATGATACTGTAGCAACAATTATTGTAGGTTCTCCCGACATTAACATTGCGGTTGCTTCTAATCTCATTTTTTCGATTTTCTCATTTACTTCTGTGTCTTTTTCAATGTATGTATCGGTTTGTGGAACATAACTTTCAGGTTGGTAATAATCATAAAAGCTCACAAAATATCCTACATTATTTTCTGGAAAAAATTCTTTAAATTCTGTATATAATTGAGCTGCTAATGTTTTATTATGCGAAATTATTAACGCATTTTTATTTAATTTTGCAATAACATTGGCAATCGTAAAAGTTTTACCACTTCCTGTAACTCCCAGTAATGTTTGTTTTGACTTCTTTAGATTTTGTAAATTTTTTACTAATTTTGCAATAGCATTGGGCTGATCCCCCTTCGGAGTATATTTCTTTGAAGTAAAAATAAAATTTTCAGTCATAATATATCCAATTAAATCTACTTAAAATCCTATCTTAGCTATTATTTCTTAATTGATTATCATTTTAATTTGTGGTATTCAAATCTATTAAATTATTTCATTATTTTACTCAACCCATTTAATGGAACATCCTATCGATGGATCAAAATCTTTTTCAATTTTTTCATCATTCAAAATTTTCTTGATATTATCTTCCATAATGTTTATCTTTGGAATCATTTCTGGATTTGTTGCGTCATTTATTTTACCATGAAATACTAATCTTCTATCTTGGTTGAAAAGAAATGGATCGGGAGTACATACTGCTCCAAAAGATAATGCAATATTCTGCTTTTCATCTATTAGATAAGGGAAATTCATATCATAATGTTTAGAAAATTTTTTCATATTTTCGAATCCTTCGTCAGTATAATTTGGATCGTTACTATTTATTCCTACAACACATAATTCATTTTCGCTGAATTTAGATTGTATCTTAATTATATCCTTTATTCTTGCTTTTACATAAGGGCAATGATTACATATAAATACAATTAATAGTGCTTTGCTTTTGAAATCATTTAAAGTATATTCTTTTCCGTCTATTCCTTTTAAATTAAATTCGGGTACTTTGTATCCAGTTTTCAATTTTTGAATTGATTCCGTTTTAGCCATATAATACAACTTTAGTTTTAGATTTATAACTTTTTTCTAATACGTGTTTTTATAATTCAAAAAAGCTTTAAGAAAATCTAACGTAAAATTATATGATATACTGCATTTATTATCTAATAATTTATTAATGATTTGAAATTTAATATTTATTTTAATATCCTTGTGCTTGATATTTAGACTATTAATTTTTAATCAATACTTTTCGGTTAAAAATTATGGAGATAATTTCTCAACCAAAATTCGATTTTAATGATAGTTGCTATCATGATTATTGAAAATTTTCTAAAAACATGTTATTAATAATACATAAATTTATATAATTCAATTCAGCATATCATTAATTTTCTAAGAAGATATTATTACCACTACTAGAAATATATTTATTTTTTTGTAACTAGAATTATAATAAATTAAAAATAAAAATTTACCTTCTTGAAATAAGTGTTTTCATCATTCTTTTAAAGTTAATTAAATTCTTGTTGACAGCACCAAAACATTTTTCAGAATTGTTCAAAAATAATTCAGTTCGTACAAAAGATAAAAAGAATATTATCTTGTTCAACATATTAGTAGTCAAATTTAAGATATTCATATTTGATACATATTGATTGTGATTTATGTTATTTCAATGCCTAACTTTTCTATAGTAGAATATTTTACATTTCTATGTTTTATAATTAGTATTTTATATAAATATTGTATTTATTTTTCATTTGTTTTTTTAACATATTTCATACGCTATATTTTTTAGTAAAAATATAAATAGATTCTCCATTACTATTTACATAACAATACCTAAAATTGAATCCTTCATTTCTTAATAAAATTCCAATGTTGTTTGAAATTATTGTTTTATTTCTTATAATTAGGAAATGACCATAAGATTTTTTTTTGGATTTCAATATAGTAACCACTTTCGAGTATCTTTTCTACTAAATTTGATATTGATCTCAATAAGTAGATATTAAAATTATATGTGATAAAATGGTGAGTCTATAACTATAATCTATTGAGTTTAAAGATTCTATTTTACTATCAATCTATTCTGGTTCTAAAATACGAACTTCACAAATATTTGTCATTTCCTTGAATTTTATCGCATCTTCTAAATTTCCAACAATACTGCCATAGTGCATCGGAATCGCCATTTTTGAAGGTCTTATTAACTCATTGACTGCTTTTGCAGCTTCTTCCGCAGTCATAACATAAGTACCTGAAACTGGTACAAATGCTATATCTGGATTAAGTCCACTCATCTCTGGTATTGCATCAGTATCTCCACAATGATAAATTCTTGTATTATTTATGGTAATCATGAAACCTAATTTATTATCATTTTTAGGATGAAAATTTTTATTGATATTATATGCAGGTAATGCTTCTAAATCCAAATAGCTATACTTTATTTTTTGAAATGGTTCTAAAGAAGTAATTTTATTAAATCCTTCATTCTCTAATTTTTCTATACATTCTCTTGCTACAAATAATTGAGTATTATTACTTGCAAGATGTTTTAAGTCTTGAAAACTAAGATGATCAAAATGATCATGTGATATTAATATAATATCTCCATCATATTTACTATGATATCTTTCACTTATTTTGTATGGATCGATGTATATTATTTTGTTATTAAATTCTATTTTATATCCGTCATGGCCAAGCCATTTAAATTCTATATCATTGTATTCCATAACCTATTCTATTTTATTAAAAATTTAAGTTTGTCTGTTTATTTGTTTTTGATTTGGTATTATTAATTTATTATTTCTTAACGTTAATACTATTACCTTGTTCATAAGTAATTTTTCAGTTAAATCTTTATCTATTGTAGCAACGGGAAATTTTTTTGATATTGCATATTGAATTATACTCTCATCCACAACATTTTTTTTTGGTATTTTTATTTTTGTAAATCTTTCTGCAATTTTTAAAGCAATTTTCGCGTTATTTGATTTTTTTCTGTTTGATCTTATCACCAAGTTCTGGAGTTCACTAATTACTAAATCTGGAACGATAAAATTAATTTTTCCATAATAACTTTCAATAACGTCAATCATCTTAATGGGTTTTGCAACCAAAATTAATAAAAAACTCGTATCACAAATGATATTCATATTAGATTATTATTGTTAGTTCTATTCAAAATTATAGTAATTAGTTATTGTAATAAAAAAAATTAATTGTTTAAGAAATGATTATTTTTCATAACCTATTCTATCTGCTAGCTTAACTACTTCTCGTCCTTTTGCCGTTAATGCATTATAAATTCTTGGCTTGCCTCTTCCTCTAGATTTTTCTTTCTTAATCTCTCGATCAATTAAACCTAAATTTGTCGCTCTTTTCATTAGAGATTGGCCATAACCCCAACTACCCATAGTTATCAACAATTCTCTTGTGTGTAATTCTTTGTTTTTCTTTAATACTCTTAATAGAGGTATCAATGGTCTTTCATTTATTAATATTTTTAAGATTTCCAATTCTACTGTTATAGGCACTGACTTTGAAACTGGTTTTGTTGATTTAGCAGTTGTTTTTGCTTTTGCTTTTGTTTCTTTAGCTGTTACTTTTTTTCCTTTGGTTGTTTTTTTTGCTACCATAGTTATACACACGTGACTTTAATAAAGAAATATTTAATCATTTTGTTTCTTTTTGATTATTTAAACCAAAATATGTTGTAAAAATCCATATTTTTCTTTATTTTTTGGTAAAATATATATATAACAATTTCTCAATAATATGACTAAAATTATTTATGTATTATAATTAGGAAAACATGAATATATGTGTATATCTTTGCAGAGTAATCTCTTAAATTGTATATTTCTACACTTATCTATTTTTATTGAGATTCCATAAACTCGTATGTATTTTTCTAAGTAATATTTTTCTAATAATAAAACCATAAAATAAAATCCTGTTTTAAAGCGATCAAAAATCTCACTTATTTTCTTGTTTTTAACTATCTCATTACACTTGTTTACAATTTTTTGATAATATTATTTAATATTGATTGAAAGTTTGTATTTAATACTGTAATAAACAAAATATCTACATGTACAAATGATTATTCAAAATCAAAAAGTGTTTGTTGACCAGAACCATCTTTTAGATCTGAAATCTTGATACCTATACGTCTATACATTGACGGATCAGATCGTAAAATATCATTTAATAATGATGAACTAATAGAAATAAGACTATCTAGATGATTTGAATATAACTTAAGTTTCCTAGAATGTGTCTTAATCTCAAAGTCTTGGGTTATCAAAATCAAACCAATTTCTCGATACAAGATCTTTTTATCACATACTACATCATAGATTAATTTAATTAAATCAATTAAATTCTTATTTAAAAAGGTGGAATCATTGGAAATGTATTTTATTGTCTTTATTTTGATATATTGCTTAGGTTTTTTATTTATTTCAATTTTTTCATCATTGATCCCTCTTGATGCATTGTAAATATGAATTGCAGTTTTTTGTCCAAATTCTTTTTTTAATTCATCAACATTACTCATTGATAATTGCTCAAATGTTTTAATTCCTTTATCATAAAGTAACTTTTTCATTTTTTCTCCTATTCCTGGAATAAAACTTATGTCCAAATCTGATATTACTTTTTTTGAATTTTCATAATCTATTATGAAAATATTATCGGGTTTATTATATTTAGAAGCAATTTTTGCTAACAGCTTATTATAAGATATTCCTATTGAACATGTAAGTGACAAATGATTTAAAATATATTCTTTAATCATATTAGCTGTCTTTATTGATTCTTCAGTTTTTGAATTTTTTAACTGATCTGTGAAATCTACAAAACATTCATCTAATCCTATTATTTCTTGTTTCGATGAAAAGTTACTTATTAATTTCATAGCACGACTTGATATTTTTTGATAATATGATTTATCTAATGGTAAAAATACACTTTCAAGATCTTTTATTTTCGCTTTAGCAGTTTTTATTGGCATGCCGGATCTAATACTATATCTTCTTGCAATATAATTACACGTACTGACAACACCACTGTTAGTAGTTCTATTTGAATATACACATACTATCACAGGTATCTTTTTAATTTTAGGATTTCGGAGTTCTTCACATTGTGCAAAGAAATAATCAAAATCAATATGAAATATGACTCTATTCTTATAATAATTAAACGATTTATCTTTTATTTTCTTTGAAAAATGTTTATCATAGTTCATAAGATCAGAATCTCTATAATAATTATTATTTTCAAAGTCTCTAAACTTCATATATTACAAAGTAATATTTAATTTAAAAAATATTCTTTATATTTTATGCTTTATTTTTATATTTATATGTTAACTTAGATACATTTTTCTATTATTATGCTCAATTAGACAAGATGGAAAATCCAATCATGATTAACGATAGTGGAGTAAAATTAAAACCAGAAAAAATGATAAAAGATAAACTATATAATTGCATTTACGAAGATAAAATTTTTCTATTTTACAAAGATTTTGAAGATATTTTATACTGTTATGAAATTACCGAACAAGAAATTATTTCACAGATAAAAAAAGATCCAGAAAATTTAGAAAATATCATAATAAATTATATTAATTCAAAATCTAAACCATCTTAAAAGAATAAAGCATTATATTCCACTATTGTTGAATAATTTTGTAAATGACAACTAATAATGAAAATCCTGGAAATACAAAACCAAGTAACGAAATTTTTATTGGAAAGAAACCATTAATGACCTATGTAACTGCAACTCTAGTTCAATTAGCTAATGAGCCGTCAGTTGTAATAAAAGCACGAGGAAAAAGTATCCCACGAGCTGTAGATGTAGCACAAATTATTGTTAAGCGAATGGATACATTAGGTTATAAAATTGATGGAGTAAAAATCGGTTCTGAAACAGTTCAATCCGAAGAAGGTAAGACTAGAAATGTTTCTACTATCGAAGTAGCAGTATCACGAAATTCCTAACATCCAGTATTTTTTGTTCATTCATATTTCAATTTTATTTACCTAGTTTAATTCAAATTGCATTAAATTTGAATTATTATACCAGTAATTTTGCACGTTTTATTTTCTCCGGGTTCTGATATTCCATAACAATCATCATTTAGGTTATAACATAGTATAAAATTTTCAAATTCTGAAATCTGTAGACCATCATCAAATGCATTGAATTCAAAACCATTTGGAATTATATTTTGACACTGTCTGGTGATTTCTTTATTTTTATTTATTAGATTTATTTCATATTCTCCTGGACTTAATTTAACCTGATTATTGACAAATAATTTTCCCAAATTTAGATTTTTATAATCGTTTCCTAGAACATTTAACTCTAATTGTTTTATCATATTATTTTCTCTAAAACATTTCAAATCTTTAAAACATTCTGAATTAATTCTACAATTTGAATACACATCATCATCTACAATATTATCACAACTATAGATATTATTTATTATAGTAATAGTACCTTTATTTTCTTGATCTGATTCTATTTTTCCAAGTACATAGTCATTAGATAACTGTATATCATATGATATTTTTCCAGCGTTTATAAACATGTAATCATTTATTTCAATTTTATTTATTTCATTATTATTACTCTTATTATTATTGTGTTTTTTTTCAATAAACTTAAAATCATATTTTATTTCAGTATTATTTTCTGCAAAAATAAAATGTACATTTTGTAGAAATATTAAAGATAATATTAGACCTATAAATAATGTAAATATTGTTTTTAACAACATTTAACAATGTATATTTGATATAAATTAGTGATGAAACATGATATGATAACAAATATCACTATTAAAGTTACGATAGTTACTACATAATTACTTTTACAGTAAAAACATAAAAAAATTATATATACTAATGAAATGAAAACATGAAAAAGATAATTCTCTAATCTTACAAAAATTTATTTACAAATAATTATAATAATGTATTAACTACAATTTTTATTGATACAAAAAACATAGAATTCAATATATGTAATTCCTATAACTTAGGAATAAACCTCTTGTGTTTTTAATTTGATCACCTTTTATTATGGTAGAAGGATGGATAATTAATATGCAATAACCATTAATCTCAATAGTAAAAAAATTAGATATATTTTTATGTTAGAAAAGAATTTTTGCAGTAAACCTTAGATATGTGAAAATTTTAATATAAAAAACATATAGAATTAAGAAAGGTAAAGTGAATGGTTCATATTAAAAAACTCGAGATATATGGTTTTAAGTCATTCGGATTTAAAAACACTGTTATCAATTTTGATAATGGTTTAATTGCAGTTACCGGACCAAATGGTTCTGGTAAAAGCAATGTTTTAGATGCAATTATGTTTTCTTTGGGTGAAAATAGTCCAAAATCACTTCGTGTTGATCGATTTCAGTCTTTATTTCATGATAGTCAAAATAGATCCCATAGACTGGTTCGAGTGAGTATAACATTCGAAAATAAAGACAGAAGAATACCAGTCAATTCAGATAATGTTACATTAACAAGAGAAATGGATGGTACTGCAGGAGATAGTCAATATTATCTAAATGGTAAAAAGGTAACAAAATCCACTATTACTGAATTACTCCAAATAGTAATTGCTATTCCAAACAAATTGAATATAGTTCAACAAGGAATGATTACAAGGATTTCAGAGTTGAATTCAGAAGAACGTAGAAAGGTAATTGAAGATATTGTAGGCTTATCTTATTTTGATGAGAAGAAAGAAAATGCATTAAGACAATTAGATGAATCTGATAGACGTTTAGACGTTGCATTAGCAAGGATGAGTGAAATAAGAAAACGAATAGATGAATTAGAATCCGAAAGAAATGATCAGTTGCGATTTGAACAAATCGATAATGAATTAAAAAAATATAATGCCATAAAAATATCATCTGACATTAAAAATATTTCAAATACATTAAAGGAACAATATGTTATTCTAGAAGGTTATACTACAAATTCTTTTGAATTAACTTCAAAAATCAAAAATGTCCGGATCAAATTAGAGGACCTAGATTTAAAAAAATCCAAGTTTTTGAGAGAAGTAAATGAAATCAATCATGAAAAAGCGAAAATAAGTAATGATATTTCTGAATTAGTATATGAAACTGAAAAATCTAGAGCAAGTATCAAAGAATCGGAACAACGGATAAAGTTTATTGAAAATCGAAGTAAAGATATATCTAAAATTATTATAGATACTAAAACAGAAATTCACCGAAATGAAACAAAGATCAAAGAATTAAACAAAATTTTATCAAAAAGTAATGATGGGATTAAGAATCTAAAAACCGAATTAGAAAAAGTTGATTTGCAAATTAAAACTTTTATGGAAAAACAAAAGATTCTAGATATCGCTAAAGAAAAAATTGAAAATAGATACCAAAAGGTTCTTTTATTAAAAAATAATATCGAAGTTCAATTAATCCAGTATTCTGAGAGACTAAAAAATAATAATCAGAAAATAATGGAAATAAGGAATGAGTGTAGTGAATTAAATGATTCTATTTCAAAATTGACAGAAGAAATAAGTAATTATAGGATTGACATTAGAAAAAATAAACAAAAATATAATGATTACGATCAACTTTCGAGAGTCATAACATCTAAAATTGATCATCTAAATAAACAATTAGAAAATTCTAAACCAATTTTAAAAAAATCCGATAATATTTCTATTCAATATTATGAAAAAAATAAAGTTATCATGGAATCAATGCCAGAAGATTTTACAATATCAAGAATCATGCAAAACAAAGACAAATTTAAATTGTTAGGTATTTTTCAGGAATTAATTCAATGGAATAAAAATTATCATCGTGCTGTTTTAGCAGTAGCAGCAGATTGGATGAAATCTATTGTAGTAAATAGCACGAAAGATATGGTAAAAATTGCTGAATTTGTTAAAAATGAACAATTGCCTAGAATAAAAATAATTTCATTAGACACAATTGAAGACAATATTATAAACAAAAAAATTGAGAAAGTAAATAATGCTAATCATAATCAAATCAAATATGATAACTATAATATTACAATAATAGGTAATTTATCTGATTTTATTTATTCGGAATTTGAGAAATTACCTTATTTTTTGTTTAGTGATGTAATTGTAACACGGACTGCTATGGATGCCTATAAAATTTCACAATTAGGTTATACTGCAGTATCAATTAATGGTGAGTTATTTGAATCAAAGTCACAAAGTCTGACAATTGATTATAATTCAAAGATTTTTAATTTCGTTGAAAATATTAATTTAAAACAAGATATAGAAAATTTAAGAACTCTAATAATTGAATTAAAGACTAAATTAGAAGATAAAAATCATGCCCTACAAGAATTAGTAAATACTAATAATGAAATTATTTCTTCTAAATTAGAATATGACAACAAGATCTCTAATATAACTACCCAAATATCTTTTTCAGGACAGGTATTGATTAAATTGGAGAATAGATTAAATGAAATACAAACATCTAAAATAAGATTAGAAGAAGAAAATTTGTTATTAAATAAACAAAATCAAAAGTTTAATTATAAAAATGAATTAGTTATGAAGTTAATTAATAAACTTCAATCTAAAATTCAATATATAACTAGAAAATCAAGTGAACTTAAAACTAGTGAATTAAATATTAAACGAACTATTCTATTGAAACAAATTGAAGAAGACAATCAAAATATACAAACAATGACGATTAATGTTAATTCATGTAATAACAATCTCTATATTAATAAAAAACGACTTAATGAACTTGATGATGAACAAACAAATTTAGATGACGAATGTAAAAATATAATAATCCTAAATCAAAAAAACTTTAAAAAAATCGAAAATTTAGAAAATAAATTAGTTACACTGAGAAATTCTGAACAAGAAATTATTGACCGCTCTGGAAATTCATATTCTGTATTGCAGACATATGAGAAAGAAATCAAAGAATTATTGGGGCAAGAGAGACACCTATCCAAAGAAAACAATTCTTTAGAAAAAAAAATTGTCATGTTAGAAAAAGAAATTTCGAATCTCAACGACCAATCAAACAAATTAAACAATGATTTAACTTGGCTTGGATACAAAACTACATTACATGAATCATATGATGTCTCTGAAATTGTGACACAATTATCTGATGAACAAGATCGTCTACGTAGCAAGATAAATTTGAAAGCTAACGAAAGTTATATTCAGGTAATTAATGGTTACCGAGGAATGTCAGAACGAAAAAATGATTTGGAATCGGAACGAAATTCAATAGTACAGTTTATTGAAGAAATTAATAAAGAAAAAGAAGGCATGTTTTTAGACGCCTATAAGAAAATCAACGTAGATATTAATAATACATTTTCAAATATTGTTGGCGGAACTGCTGGATTAGAAATTGAAAATGAACAGGATATTTTTTCAAGTGGAGTTAGGCTGGTTGTACAATTCCCAAATAAACCTAAAAGAGAATCAACTGCTCTATCTGGAGGTGAAAAAACTATGGCCGCAATAATATTTTTGTTAGCGTTACAATCTATAAAACCTTCCCCATTTTATTTGATGGATGAGGTAGATGCACATCTTGATGCTCAAAATACCGATAGACTTTCGAAAATACTTCATGATAGATCAAAGAAAAATCAAATAATAATGGTTTCGTTAAAAGATTCTACTATTGCACAAGTTGATCAAATCTATGGCGTGTATCCAAGAAATGGAGTTTCACAAATTTTAAAGTACAAATACCAAAATAAATCCAACTTGAATACAATTAAAGTCAGTGGAATTTCGTAACATCATATCTGTTTTTAAATCTAAACATTTTTCTCATGAAACTAACAACTATTGTTAAATTTCATAATAATCAATTCACTTAATAATTAAATAATCTATAAATAGAAAATCTTGCAAATAATCAAAACAAAAAAATAATAACATTGAATAACACTATCATTTATTATTTACCATAAATTTGGATCTAGATAAGAATAATGAATTCATAAATGATTTGAGATCGGTTCTTGATAAAAAAAGATTTGAAGAGCAGGTAATTGACAATCAGGTAGGTTTTTATGATAAAATAGAAAGAGTTTTTATTCCTGAATCAATTTTTATCAATCTCTATAATAGTTTAAAACCTGTATACAAATTATCTGTAAATGATGTAGACACCATGATTAATTCAAGCATGGTTAGGGTCTCCAATACATTAAACGATTTAGATGTTAATGGTAAAGATTCGTATGCTCAAATTTTTTTAACATATTTATCCCATAAATTTCTCCTTGAAAATAAAAATCAGACAAAGAATATGGCTATATTATATATTGATTTAGTTGGTTCTACCGCTCTTACAGCTATAACAACACCTGAACAATTATCTCTTATCGTAAGAATTTTCTGTCAAGAAATTTCCTTATGTATATCAAGATTTTTTGGTTATGTTCTAAAATATGCTGGTGACGCAGTAATAGGCTATTTTCCTGAAAGTTCATTATTATCTAAAAAAGATCTGTATGAACATGCAATAAGATGTGCATTTTACATGCAGAAATTATTAGATGAATCTATAAATGTAGTTCTTTTTAAAAACCGTTATCCAAAATTAAGGAGTAGGATATCTATTGATGCAGGTGCTAATCAAATTGTAGTGCTTGGATCAGAACCTGATCTATTAGGTCATGTGATAAGTAGGTCCGCAAAGATAATGAGTAAGGCACCACCAAATAATATTGTAATTGGAAATAATATTTATAAAAATCTAAACAATACTAGTAAAAAAAAATTCCCAGTACGAGATAAATTTATGTTGTTTGAAACCGGAGAGATTTACTCTATTTATATTTCCAAGAAATAGATATTGCAAATCAAAGTTTTTTAACTCCGTTTATTTTATTTTTTTATTGTGATAGAATATGAAGATCCAGGATTACATGATATCCATGAATTTATCAAAAATGAAAATAAATCTTTATTAATCAAAGGAAATTCTGGTACAGGTAGGGCTACATTAGCTGCAGAGATTGCAAAAACACATTTAGAAAAATTTGAAATTATATTTATTTCACAGAATATTTCAATAAATAATATTTATAACAGATTTCCTTGGACAAAAGATTTTTTAAAACAATCTAATTTAGTGTCGATCAAAACCAATCCAGATTTCATGCTTTCAGAATCATCGGTAATATTAGATCAATTATTAAATACGATCTCAAACCGAATTCAAAAAATCGAAGATCCATTTGTTTCCTTGAAACCAAAACCAAAACCATTTATAATACTCGAAATCTGGGATATGATCACTAAAGAATTAGACAATAAAGATATTATAAGAATTCAAAAAATAATATCTTCTATAATCGACAAAAGTGATGGATTTGTTATTTTTCTTACGGAAGATACTAAAAATACTGATATTGACAATTTAATTGATGGTGTAATAATTCTTAATCAATCATTTTATAAATCATATCGTCTCAGGGAAATGCAGATATATAAACTGAAAGGCACTGCTATTAATCGTTCTAAAATTGCATTTACCTTAACAAATGGAAGATTTATGACATTTTCTCCTCTGTCTCATAAAATAAATTTTGAAAAAACAAATAATTTTATTTTCTTTCCACATAGCAAAGATGAATTCTCAACAGGAAATCGAAGATTAGATCATAAACTGCATGGCGGATTTAAAAAAGGGAGTATTATTTCTATAGAAATTGAGCAAGAAGTAGATAGATTTGTTTTTGTACCTATTTTTGTACCGCTTATATTAAATTTCATTTCACAGCGTTATAGTGCATTGGTAATATCTGCATGGGACCAAGCTGTATCTGCAGTAACTAGATATATTTCTCCTTTTGTAAATAAAGATTTAATGAATAAATATTTCAGAATAATAGGTAGTAATAACGATACAAAAGATAATTTACAGAAAAAAAAATCTAAATATATTGTATCTCGTATAGAAACTAATTTCGAAAATACCTTCAGAACTTGGACAAATGAATATGATAAATTGAGAAATAGAACTGATGGTTGTATAGTTACTGTAGATTTCAGCTTCGTAGAATTGCAATATCAAAATGAAATTTTAGATCTTCAAAAATCAATTATTAATCTTTCTAGTAAAATTCGTTCGTCAAATGATTTGTTAGTTATGGTATCTAGACCACAATATAAATCGTTAGAAGTCATGAAAAATGTTTGTGATATACATATGAAATTAATGGAATTTAATGGTTCTGTAATGCTAGCAGCTATTAAACCACAATTCTTTTTATATAATGTTCAAACGGATTCAAATGCAGGATTTCCACGATCCCATTTTATCGAAAGTTCTTGATACGCAATAAGTTATCTATTATAAAAAACAATATTCTCTATTTTTTTAACATTAAAAATTACTATTGTATTTTATACATTTTACATAATGTTTTTTATCGATATCAATAAAATCGATCTTTGAAATACATTTCCTTCTAGCATATGTACATTTATTATAAAAAACACAGCATTCATAGTTATTATTTGGTTTAAATGTATTCATATCATGTATAATTTTAACTTCTTTAAATGCCGATTTTTTTGAAAAATCTATTTTTGGCACAGCGTTAATTAGAGCTTGTGTGTATGGATGAAGTGGATTCATGATGACTTCGTTAATATCTCCACATTCAATTATTTGACCTTTATACATAACCATAATTTCGTCACCTATATATCTCGCAGTGGATAAATCATGTGTTATATATAAAAAAGAAATATTATCATTTTTTTTCAACTTTTTCATTAAATTCAATATTTGTAACCTAACGGAAACATCTAACATAGATACCGGTTCATCTGCAATGATTATTTTGGGTTTAAGAACCAAGGCTCGAGCGAAATTGACTCTCTGTCTTTGTCCACCTGATAGCATGTGTGGATATTTTTGAGCTATTTCGTGTGTTGGTTCTAAATTTACCTTTTCTAAAGAATCAAAAACCTCGCTAGTTATCTCTTTTTTGGACAATCCTTTTTTGTGTATTTCTAGTGGTTCTTTTACAATATCAAATATTTTCATACGAGGATTAAGAGAGGAATAAGGATCTTGATGAATTAATTGAATTTCGGATCTTAATTTTAATAATTCTCTCTTATTTATGTTTGTAATATCTTGATTCTCATAGAAAATTTTTCCGTTATCTGGATCTATTGATCTCATAATTAATCTAGCTAATGTGGTTTTTCCAGAGCCTGATTCTCCTGCAATTACACATATTTGTCCTTTTTTAAGATTCAGATTGACTGAATCAATTACTTTAATGTTTTCAGTATTTCGAAACTTAAATAAATCTCTAAAATTTGAACTTTTCCGAAATGATTTATCCAAATTTATAATCTTTAATATTGTTTTGTTATCTTTTTCTGGCATCAAAATAAGTCAAAAAATCATTTCTTTATCTTTTTGTATAATTATCGAATCTATGAATAGAAATTAAGACAAGAAAAAATAAATTTCGATGTTTGAAAAATATTATTTCTGTTTTAATCCAAATATTCTATCAAAGTAATCTGATTGTTCCATTGATAGATCTTGTGTAGCTTCAGTTTCAGGAATATTAGCTAATTTTCTAGCTAATTTCTTTTTATACCCAAGTTGCATTTGTCTTGCAATTTGAATTCTCTGTGCCTGAGGTGAGCCTGCGCCATGCATAGATTCAGTTAAGTATCCTACTGCATTTCGTCCCAATGTCATATTTTCTATTAATCTGAGAGCCCTCATTCTATGTTCTGTTGGAACTCCTTTTCTTCCTTTGAGATATTTTTCCAAAAGCGGACCAGTTTCTTCATTCTTGAAATCTTTTTCAGAAGGCATTGTTACTACTAAACCACCTGCTATATCTTGTGCTAGCCTACCTATTTCATATGGGAATCTAGTTACATTATGTTTGCATACATTTGCTAACATATCTTCGTTCTGAAAATTACCTGATTTTGTTTTATATGCTTGATGCGAAGAAGAAATACCTGATGCGTATATTGTTTCATTAAGATGCGTCATTTCAACTAATTTATCTTTTATATGTGATGCACCTGAAATTCCATTATAATCTGCAATTGAAGCAGCAGCGCCAATCAATACATCTCCCAAACCAGTTTTACATACGTAACTACGTCTATGATAACAAGTAAAACGCTCTACAAGCATAGCTGCAAATTCGTATTCGCCATCCATAAAAATTCTTTCATTTGGAATAAACACATTATCAAAAATCATCATCGCTTCCTGACCAGAATATTTTGAATTACCAGAATCTAGATCACCACCTTCCATACTACGAGTATCGCAAGATTGCCGTCCATAGATATAAGTGATCCCTTCTGCATCAGATGGTACAGCGCCAACTATAGCGTATTCCTTATCTTCTTGTTTAAGTCTCATAGTAGGCATTACTAATATCCAATGAGAGTTTATACATCCAGTTTGATGCGCTTTAGCACCTGTTATATAAACACCATCATCGGTTCTCTTGACAACGTGCACAAAAAGGTCTGGATCTTCTTGTTGAGAAGGTGATAAACTTCTATCTCCTTTAACATCTGTCATAGCTCCTCCTATGACCAGATTTTCCTTTTGTATTTGCTTGATGAAATTAATTAGTTTATTATGATATTTTGTTTCATATTTTTCATCAATTTCAAAAGTTGTCGAATAAAGAGAGTTTAAAGCATCCATTCCTACGCACCGTTGGAAACATGTTCCAGTTAACTGCCCAAGTTTTCTTTGCATTTTATTTTGCCTAACTAGATCTTCTGAGCTTTCAGCAATGTGTAAAAATCTATTTACATTTATCTCTGAAATGGATGAATTTGCTGAAGCTAAGTCTGGATCATTATTAGCTAGTTCATATGTTTCTGCAACTGCATTGATGGAGGGTCTTATAATTGGATGATCTACTGGTTCTTTTATTAATTCACCAAATAGATATACTTTTAAATTTCTATTTCGAAGACTTTCGATATATTGTTGACCATTTTCAATAGGCATTGCAATAAATAAAGGCAATTATTTCTATTTATAGATTTATTTACTTAATCAAATTCTTAAATATCTATTACAATTGTATTACATACAAAAATGAAATATCTTTAGATTTAAGTATTACGAGTACTTTATTATTAATACCAATTCTTTGAAATTAAAAGATGCAAAAAAAGATTATTTTAGAAAATTGGCAAAAGAAAAAGGATATAAAAGTAGAGCTGCTTTTAAATTAATACAGATTAACAAATCATATAGACTAATCAAAAATAATATCAATATTCTCGATATAGGCTCTGCTCCAGGTGGATGGTTACAAGTAATAGTTGAGAATATCTTTATAAAAAATAACCGTGGTAAAATAATCGGAATAGATAAAAAAAAAATTGATCCTATATATGGAACTACTATTATTAGAGGCGATATTGAAGATCCAGATATAATCAGTGAAATAATGCAAATATCAACGTCCAAAATAGACCTAATATTATCTGATATTTCTCCTAACATTAGCGGTTTTTGGGAAGTAGATCATGCTAAACAAATTGAATTATCTAAAAGTGTTTTTGAGTTAACAAAGAAGATAATCCAAAAAGATGGAAATGTAGTTTTCAAAGTTTTTCAAGGTGATATGTTGAATGATTTTATACATGAATTAAGAAAATATTTCCAGAAAGTTATTATTTCAAAACCCAAGGCAAGTAGACAAACCAGTAGTGAAGTATATCTCATTTGCATTAAATGGACGAAATGATTAATATTCCTCATATAAATTAATATTCTCTTCTTTAATGTACATATATTCATTAACCATATTCTTATTTAATTATTGTTTAATCAAATACTTTAATTGATTATAGACATAAAATATTAAATTAATTTAATTTTCGTTCTTCTTGATATATCTAATTAGTATCATTTGAAAAAGATTATCATTTTATTTTATTACCCTTCTTAAAGATATCTAGATATCTTATATAATATATATTAATATCAAATGAATAAAACAATATAGTGACTAAAAACTCAAAAACTGAAAGAAAAAATCAACTTTCTCCTATTGATAAGAAAGGTTTCTATAATGTCTTGTTTTCAAGGAGAGATGTTAGATCAGATTTTATAAAAAAAAACATTAGACTTAAGATTTTAATGAAAATTCTAAATGCTGCTCATCATGCCCCATCTGTAGGTTTTTCTCAACCTTGGAATTTTATCATAATACGAAATTTAGATACAAGAAATAAGATAAAGGAATCATTTATCAAGGAACATAATAAAGCTATTGCTTTATTAAAAAGTAATAAACAAAAACAAGAAAAATATAGATCTTTAAAACTTGAAGGAATTATTGAATCAAATCTTAATATTTGTGTTACATACGACGCATCCAGATTTGGACCATTTATTATAGGAAAAACCTCAATCCCTGAAACTGGAATATATAGCGTCTGTTGTGCAATACAAAATTTGTGGTTAGCTGCGAGAGCTGAAAATATAGGTGTAGGTTGGGTTAGTATTATTTCAAATAGCGAATTAAAAAAAATATTAGAAATTCCAAAAAATATAAAACCCATCGCATACCTTTGTCTTGGATATGTGTCAGAATTTTCAAAGCAACCGGATCTACAAAAAGCAAAATGGCTAAACAGAATGAATTTACGCGATGTTATATATTATGAAGGATGGAATATAACCGCTAATTTTGAAAAATTAGTAAAATAAATTGATTTCCGAGAAAAAGCATTTAACCTATAAAAATTAAATATAATTATAGATGAATGATATTAATAAGACGAAAAAAGATTTCAAAATATATATATTTATTATAATTCTTGTAGCATTGATATCTTCTGGTTTTTATTTATTAGAATATTTGAAAATAACTAAAACAAAAGATTATGATATATCTGTAGATGCATTAAAAGAAGAACAATCTTTATTTACGCATACTAGAGCTCAGATTACGAATACGGGAAAGTTACCTTTAACAAATATAATGATTGATTATGGAAATAAAACCGAAAAATTAGATATTCTTGAGCCGGGAGAACGATTTCCATTGAATCCTCCAGCTGGAAGTAATTTAGATAGAATAATAATTACTACAGATGAAGGAATTAATGTAACCAAAGAGTATAGGGCACCTATAAAAATGCCTGGAATGATGGGTTCATGATATCATGATTAAAATTGCAAAAATTTATAATATTTTCTACTATCAAATTTTATTTTTTGGATTTTAGATATTCATCAAACCCAATATCTTCTAAGATTTTTGCGTTAGAAATAACTTGATTCTTAATCTTGTTTTTATAATTTAATATTTTTTCTGATATTCTCGATGAATTTATCGCTAAAATCTGACAAGCTAATAATGCTGCATTTTTTGAACCATTTATTGCAACTGTAGCAACAGGTATTCCTGCAGGCATTTGAACTATAGAAAATAAAGAATCCAGACCGTCTAACGAAGAAGTTTTTATTGGAACCCCTATTACTGGTATTGTCGTTAAAGACGCTATCATTCCTGGTAAATGAGCTGCCCCTCCTGCACCCGCTATAATTACTTTTATACCTTTTTTAGATGCTTGTTTTGAATATTCAAATAGTCTTTCTGGAGTTCTATGTGCTGAAATTATTGTTAATTCATATTTAACATCAAATACGTCTAATGTTTCTCCAGCTATCTTCATAACACTAAGATCAGAATCACTTCCCATTACGATGGCAACATCTAAAATATTATTCAATTATCTTCATATTCTATATTGAAAGAATATTTATTGAATTTTTTGCTTTAATTGCTCTTTTTAGTGCCTCTTCTAGATTCAAACCTGTTGCAGTGATATGCCCTAGTTTGCGATTAGGTTTAGTGGTTTTCTTACCATAAATATGAATTTTAACTCCTTGAATTCCTAAACATTCGGATAATCCAGTCAATTTATAATGTGAATTAGTCAATTTTTTCGGACCTAAAATATTAATCATAACCGTGGGTTTGTAAAGTTCGGGTTTTATTAATGGAAGATTAATGACAGAACGAATATGTTGTTCAAATTGTGATATTGAACAACCTTCAATTGTATAATGACCAGAGTTATGAGGCCTAGGAGCTATTTCATTTATTAGTATTTGGTTTTCTAGAGTAAGAAACATTTCTATTCCAAATATTCCAGGACTGTCTATATTGGTCATCAAAGTTTGAATTATATTCATTATTCTTTTTTCAATATCTTTGTTTATTCTTGCAGGAACTAATGTTGTGTGTAAAATACTTTCGTTATGAATATTTTCAGCAATAGGGAATGAAGATATTTGACAATTTTGATTTCTCGCTACCATTATAGATAATTCCTTTGTAAAATGAACATATTTTTCTAAATATATCTCCTTATTAGAAAAATAAGAGAATGCCTCTCTAATTTGTTCCTTTGAAGTAATTATGTAATTTCCCCTTCCATCATAAGAATCTTCTGAAGATTTTAAGATTGATGGTAATCCAAATTGAGTTATTTGAGAATTTAGTTGTTCTATTGTTTCTATCTTTATAAATTCTGGCACAGGTAATCCAATCTTCTTCAGAAATGTTTTTTGTCTATATTTATTTTGAATTATTCTCAAAATATCTGGCGTAGGACAAACGGGAAATCTTTGATCTTGTAACTTTTTCAAAGACGTTGAATTCGCAAGTTCTATTTCATATGTTAAGAAATCAACTTCTTTTGAAAGCTCATAAATTTTTTGTTCGTCTTTAAAATCGGCTATAATTAATTTATCACAAACAGATGATGCAGGACATTCTTTATTGGGATCTAGTATTACTACCCCTAAAGCCATCCTCTTAGCTTCTTGTGTTATCATTTTTCCCAATTGTCCTCCACCTATTATACCTATGATAAGAGGTTTATCAATTGGTAACGCATCTAGCAGTTTTGACATAAATAGGACATGAGTCTTAATTATCTACTTTTTTAAAAATATTATGAAAAGAATGAAAATTTAGAAATGATAATATTAAAAACAAAATCTAAATTATATTGATATATAAACTATATCTAAAATTATTTTTTATATTTTTCTTAATATTTGTGATATTTATTAAATATTTTATTATTAATTTAAAAAGAATTTATAATAAATGTATTATATTTGATAAGGTATTATAAATTAAGTTTTACCTATACAACAATATATATATTTTACAAAATATTTAATTAGAAGAAGTTTCTATAACATAACTATGACAAATGTTACCCATCAAAGTCGATACATTCAAGAAACCATCAAAAATAAACTTGAAGAATGTACTAATTGCGATGGAAGCGGTTGGGTGTATGAATTCTATAATGATCCAATATCTTGGAAGATATGTCCAAAATGCAATAAAGACGATGCATAATGGACATCCATTATTATTTTAATTTTAATTTCTGATAAATAAATTGTCATTTCATGATCAAAATTAATTGTAAGTGATAAAAAATAAATGAAAAAAATTAGAAGTGAAGAAGCTATTAAAAAATGGCTTCCATTAGCATCATTTGTATCTGCTATTTCATTTGTAGTAACTTTTTTACTTGGACTTCCAATCGAACGAGTAATAGTTGCAACTATTATGGGAGGAATTTTAGTATTTAGTGGTTTTTTTTTCCGATCTTTTGGTAGAGATGAAGATGATTATAAGGAATAATTCAAGTTATTATGATAAATAAATTAAAAGTTTTCAATTGTCATTTAGATAATTTTTTTTATTCATAGCTTAGTAAAAATTGATTATACAATTATTTTAATTTCTTCTTATAATTTCTTCTAGAAGATGAAATTTTCAAAATCTTTACAAACGATCACATTTTTTATATCTATCAGCGTATTGACTATAATAATGGTTCAAACATTACATTCATTCTTAAATAATCTTATTGATTTTAATAAATTTATAATTGCTATAGTTGTTGAATCATCTTTCGTGATTGTAATTATTAAAGTATATGATGAAATTGGATGTAAATGGGAAAATATTAAGACAATACCAATACAAAGAAAGGAAAAAAAAGAAATTCCAACTACTGTCCATAATAATTATTATTATAGCAAACAATTAGACAAAAAAATGAAATTTTGTGGAAATTGTGGCAATGAAGTTGTAATTAATTATGCAAACAAGGAGCAAAATATAATTTCTACTTACCCAAAATTTTGCAAATCATGCGGTTATCAATTAAAATAAAACAAGTATAAACTTTTGAGACCAATTGAACTATAAAATGAAAATATCAATATATTCATTTACAATATTGATTTCGGGGATCTTGTTCATCATGTTTTTTCTTCTTTCGTCAGAAAATGCAGTAAAAAATGTATTTGCACAAAATAGCTTTGATCTAGATCGATTTTTATTTAATGAGAAAATTGATGATACAAAGAATAAGACTATCGATATATTGCTTAATAATATCACTTTAAGAGTAGATGTTGCAATAACCGATTTACAAAAACAAAAAGGATTGTCTATAAAAAATACGTTAAAAGAAGACGAAGGAATGATATTCATTTTTGAAAAACCTAAACAAGCTGGTTTTTGGATGAAGGGAATGAAATTTCCAATAGATATTATTTGGTTAAATAACAATCTTTCAATAATTCATATCGAAAAAGAGTTACAACCCTGTCCCACAATTTTGAATTGTCCAGTTTATAAACCTGATAAAGACGCTCTTTATGTATTAGAAACTGTCTCGGGATTTTCAGATAAATATGATCTTAAGGAAAATGATACAATACAATTCATTACGCAATAATGTTCTACATAAAATCTAATCAGTTGAATTCTAAAACCACAGAATTAAATTAATAAATTGTACTTATTTATTTTATTAGTTATATAAATAAAATATAATTTATAGTTTTAATATTCGTATTTTTTTCATATTCCTAAATTTGTAACTACTATTCAGTACTAAGTATTATGTTATAGAATTTATTCATATTTTTTTGTGATCTATCCATGATTCAATAATATCCTAATTTATTATAAGTCAAACCAATAATGGCTGTAATGATGAACAAGTTTCTATTATAAATAATACAACCATTATTGGGATCCTATACGAATCAACTTTACTTTTTAAATTCGAATAATTAAAGATGATAGTAACAATCTTGATGGTTTTCAATTTAAAAGTTAAAATAGATATGGATATCGACTTGAATCAGTATAGCTATGAATAAAAAATCAATATATTCTATCTATCTTAATAGTTGTTCAACTATTCGTGTTTTCATCAAAGACGTTGTCTAATACAATTTTAAATCAATAAGAACAAATTCATATCATATTTCAACTTTTAACATTTCTAACATTCTTATCAAGTCTTTAAATTCATTCATAACTCCTATTAGAACTACGAATTTGAATTTGTTTAAATATATTTTTTGGGTTACGTTAACACTAAAACCAGTTAACAGAAAGAATATCCATAAACAACTGTTATAATCCAATGAATTATTATACTTCTCCCAAATTTTTATTGCTATTGAGTTAATTGATATTTTTGCAATTTTATCATTTTTTATTTTAGATATTGATAGGTATATCATCATAATCTAAAATAGTATAACATACTACACAATACATTATTCGATTTTTTGGTTACTGCAATTACTTTTGCTTATATTTATTTACCAAACTGAATAGAAAATATTCAATTACTCGTGCTATAAAAATTAACAAGGTTTCATTCAATTCTCTATTTTACAACTTTTGAAATTGATGAAAAATATGAAACAAAATATCATAATAAACTAATTAGCTTAAGTATAAAGAGAGATTAAAGTATTATTGAATGAAATGCTGTCAAATCACAAACTGAAAGTAGAAGAT
>JBNAIF010000235.1:0-7091 GCA_050043595.1 Nitrososphaeraceae archaeon
TTTTATGAATGAAAGTGAACCAGATGATGTACATCGTACATACATGGAAGCAATCAATACAGGTAATATAGATTCTCTAATTTCACTCTATGAATCTGATGCATGTTTTGTTCTTCAACCTGGACAAATTGTTAATGGAGTAGAAAATATACATAAAATTCACAAAAATTTTATTAACATGAATGGTAAGATGGATGCAAAAGTAAAGAGAGTAATCAAGACAAAGAACCTTGCATTAGTAATTACTGATTGGTCGTTTACTGGAACTGGGACTGACGGTCAACCTGTTCATCTAGTTTCCTCAGCAACTGATGTTATGCGTAAACAATCAGATGGGACTTGGCGTATTATCATAGATAATCCCTGGGGAACAAACTAACTTATGTCTGAACAAAAAAAAGGAATTGTATTGTAATAAGGATAAGTCATTTGACTGTAAATAGGTAAACTATGCATTTGTTATTTTAGAAATAGCAGAGTTATTTAAAAAAATCATATAACTAAATATTAACTAAATTTCATAATATGTTTATCTGATGTAAACTTTGTAATTACATATACGAGTATAATATCGAAAAAAAACTGAAAAACAAGAGCAATCGATTACATGCAAAATATACAAACAGACAGTCATATACTGAAAAAATTTTTAAAACAAAATAAATAATGAGATTTAGAAAATAATATGTTTAAAATTATCCTAGTAAACCATGTGCACTACAATACCATTTACTTAGATCCATTCCAAAGTTACATTTTATTACGGCATTTTCGGTTTGTAGTTTGTTAGTTGAATCTATTGAACTGTGAATTTCGCTAGTAATTTTCTCATTAATAGTTGCTTTGTCAGCAAATGGATTTGCTAATCCAGTCATATCTGTGTCGGATTCATTGTTTGAAGCCTTTACATAACCAATGAACGGAGATGCATCATAATCGTTAACTATTGTAGAAGTTGTCAATTCTTTTGATTCTTTAAGCGATGAAACAGTTCCTAATATATTGTATGTTGTATGAAATGAACCAATTTGAGAAGAGCCGTCTGATAATGTATAAACGTTTGAACTTTGTTTTGTTATATGTACTGTAGATTGAGATACTGTATTTTTAGTTTCCTCTGACTGAGAAAATGATTCAGGCAAGTCATATATAGAAACCCAACTTATAGTGCTGAGTAAACCTAATCCTATTACGGTTATAAATACACTTGATAGATTTTTTGATATCATTAAAAATAACATATCTATCCGAAGTTAATAAATGTATATATTATCTAATATGATGGTAATTTTACTCGAACAGGTATTTTAACAATAAGATATGCAAATACACACTCCTTACCATATATATTGTGGTATTTTATGTTTATTGCGACATTAATTTTCTCATTGATTTGCTTGTTTTACTTTATTATTACTATATTTTTTATTATTTTTGTTATCTTTTTTAACTTGCCATGAATATTGAATAACGAATATTTGTTACTAATTATAGTAAAGTAATTTCAGTGTAAACTGTATGTTTTCCATGCTTTTCAACTAGAGATTTAATACAATTTTCTGCAACAAACATATGTTTATTTCTTTGGATATATGAATTCCAAGACAGATTTATCTACTGATTCTATACTATTCTACAATCAAAAATTATTATTTCCAATTTGAATATGTTTTCATTCACTATTAATGCAGATACTCTTTTTCTTTTGTAAATATGAGTAGAACCAAATCTTTAAATCTACTTCGTGCTGATACATAACTTTTTTTACTATCGCTAAATGGTTTCAATGCTTTTGAAGTATTTCATAAACTTAACCCAAGAAAATGCAAATACAAAGAATACGTTACAATGATTGTAGATGTTCTATTTCTGTCAAATTTGAGCAACATATGTTAGATTAAAACATCTACATCTATAGATCTTTCGTTAAATTAACAGCAATCATAGAAATGATGAATATAAAATAGTAATGGTTGTAGTATGTCTACAACTATGGCAGCTTGTTACAACCATTACCAGAAGGACGTTGTCGGAAGAATAGAAGTCTTCAATTATATTTTATAAAGATGTAACTAATATGAATTAGACATATAGATTATAAGATCACTATAGAATTTTTAAATATGACTGATTGTCGTTTGTTACTATTGTTGTAATATTATTTGAAACAACCATTAAGGTGATCGACCAGAAAAGAAGAATTATGATCATTAATTATATTATTCGCTAAATTAATAAAAATGTACATATATACTACGATGTTACTTTAGCATTTGATAAGAAAATCAGTAATGGTTGTTTAATGTATGCCTACAACAAGAATAAGTGTAACAACCATTACTGGTGTTGCGAGAAGATCGATGGTCTTCAATCAATATATATAGATAGTATCTAATAAGTATTGTATCCATTCTTTTGTTCAAGATAATAAAAAGTAATATTCTTGAATTTTTCTATAGATAATTACTAAAGATTTTTCATTGTAATATATAGCTGACGATCATATTATAGATTTTTCCTACATATCTCATGATTAGAATATTCTATATCTTTTGCTTCTTTAAAATCCGAATCGTGAGCGCATTGTTATTTGGTACTGTATTATTAATTCCAAGAATATCATTAACGAATGCATCAATATGATGAAAGATATGGCAAACCAAGTGATATCTATTATGAACGTTTGATTATTATATTTTAAATAAGAACAAAACAACGAGAATTAGAAATAAAAGATAAAAATAATTGTTTAGTATAATAATCTTAATGAATAGAAATGTTTTTTCACAGCAATGACATTTGTAATTCTTGGATCATTTTTATCAATCCGTGCAGGTACATTTGGAGTTCAACTTGCATATGGTCAAGTTCATACTCCGGATACAGAAGCAGATGCTACTCCAATTAGTGTAATTCTTTATATAAATGAAGATAAAGAAGGAAACGGATTCTTTAACCCATCTGAGTTTAATATAAAAGAAGGGGAAGAAATATTGATTCTAAACAATTCAACACAAGAACATTCATTTACAAATGGTGAAAGTCCAGATGACTTAATGGCAGGTACAAAGTTTGACACAGGGCTATTAAAACCAGGTTCATTTGCAGAATATCTTGCATTAAATGTAACTCCAGGTGAATATTCTTTCCATTCGAGTGGTGATCGAGAGCATGAAAGGAAAAATGATAATTTCAGTGGAACAATAAATTTTATTTTTATTTTTTTTAATTATTTTTATTTGTAGAGATCTAAGAACAAAATAATAAGGTAAATTAAAATCATGTTATATAGTCAAATAATAAAAAATGTATATTAATCACCTGCAACTTTCACAAATTTAAATTGTCCTAGTGGTATTAATTTATTATCTTTTTCTATAACGGAAGATCTGTCATAGTAATTATATGTTCCTTCTTTATTAGACGTAATAATTATGGTATCATTTTCTCCGTGTCGTAATAGTTTAGTATATGCATTAATTCCATCAATATAAAACATATGGGATTCTCTATCTTGATTAATAACTGTTAAAGCATATTGATATTGATTATCGCCAGTTCTGGATATTAAAGTAGGATTTATTCCAGTATTTCCTGTAATACCTACAATTTTTACTTCTCCTTTTACTTCTTTGAATGCTACCGTGGCCTGGATTATCTCGGTATATGTAATAGGTACATGTCTAACCGCCCCATTACCTATCAATGTTAACGAAATTACTAATACGAAAATCATACCTATAATAGTAAAGGCAATGATTTTACCATCACCTATTTTTTTAATTGGAAAAAATATGTTTTCCATACTTTATATACTCATATCGGGATTAATAATACGATGTTTTCATTATCTTGCAATGTATTCAAATGTCAAAATTTGCAAGTGACTCATAGTAAGTACTTAAGTATTACAACTTATAAAAATTATAGATAATTTAATGGCTATTTTCTATATTCATCTATGTGTATTATATCAATAATACTTAAAATTTCAAATGACTTTGGTAACAATGCCAATTCAGGATAACTTGGATAGTCATATGGGTCAAAAAGAATATTTCACAGTTCAGTTCAATATATCTTGGTCTCAATTCTAGACTATGCAAGAGATTTAATTCATTCAATAAATACTCCACAATCCTTTTAGGCATTATAGAAAATTATTTTTTATACAATACCTATAGTATTATTTTATATGTGAATACTGCTTAGTTATAGTAAACTAGACCAATGACAAGTCATTTTTTGTGTACCTACCAATGTCCACATTTTTAAGTAGAATAATAATTAGAACATTTTAAGTCTATGCCTTATACTAATATCTTCTTGTTAAAGAAAGAATAAATAGGATTCAAAGTACAACAAATAACATACAAGAAAAATGAATAATGGAAATAATATACAAGAATTTAAACTAGAAACTTGTGTGGAATGTAGATCTTTAAATGTTGTGATCCAAAGTGACCATTGCACTACCTATATTAATTGTGGTTGTTTGAGTTATGTAGTAGCATAACATAATTTATTAAATTTTTTCAACTATATGTTCAAACCAAAGTGCTTTCTATTCTAAAAACATTGAATTGATAGAATCATATCAATATCGATGATCATCTTATCTGATCCATTACACATATAGTACTTCATTTGGACAAAGATGTAAGTGTTTTTATGCTTGATAATTAGTTTCTACATATGACCAAACATATAGGTTATATTAAGTGGTATAGTTAGGATTATATTGTGAATTTTTATGTGTCTATTTCAAACAATTCTAATTTACCTCAATACATTTTATGAGAGTTGAATTTATCTTAATTTAACGCATTCACTTTTTCTTATCATTAATTTAAAAATGAATTTTATTATTTAATTGATAATAATTATTTTTATTATATTTCCATAGCTATTTTATGTTGACCCTCTGATTCACCTTCGAGAATAGTAGGAAGCATTTCTTTTAATTTTTCAAAATTATATAAGAATCTATTTCCATTTTCTGTTATTGTGTAATATTTTTTTTCTCTGTACAATACCTCTGTAATTAAACCACAATTTAATAACAATTGAATGTATAATTTACATTGATCATTACTTAGCATAGCTTTATACATTATTTTTGTACGTGTTTCACTTCTAATACAAGATGCTAATATAGCCGCTATAACTTCATACCTACTTCTATTCTTCATCCGTATCTATAAAAACAACTATTTCATATAATAGATTCGATACTATTACCTAGAAGAATATCTTTGAAATTATTTAAATATAAAGTTCTTATTTCATATATTACTTAAGTAGTATATTTATTAATACTATTTCATATATCTAAAATAATTTTAGCGAATAAGTATCTATTAAAATAAGTTAAAAATTTAAAATTATAATATTGTTTTATAATATTTTAAAGAAATAAGATTCTACAAAACTATATCGTACTATTATTAAGTCATATGATCATAAATCATGATATAGTTAACTCATTTTAAATTCAATAAAAGTAATTTGAGAAAAATTATTCTAAAAAAATAAAATAGAAGAGATTAGTGTCATTTTAAAATAGTATTGAAAGAAATATGATAGACATACAAAAAGAATATTGGAATGATGAAATGAATTAAACTGTATAAGATGTAAGATAATCAAACATTCTATAAATATTTAATAAAACTAGATGAAACAAAGTAAAAATAACACTTAAAGATCAAGAAATATGCAGAAAAATACATAATAAAGTAGATAACAAAGAATGAAATTTCAGATATAGAATGAAGAAAAATATAAAATAGGATGACTAATAAAGTGCATACAAAACATTACTAAAATTAGTAAATTTCATATTTTTAATCTTAAGATTAAATGATTTTTTTAAATAACCACATAATACAATATTTATATTTGTGTAGAATCAATTTTGAGAAAATCTAGAATAGAATATTGGTATTAAAGTTTCTCATTTTTTTGTATTGAAATAATAGTAGTTGGATATTTAGTAATATTTAAAAAAGATATTATTATAATTTGATAATGTTACCAATAGTTATGAATTATTTAAAAGTTTATAGAAATGATTGATATGGGTATTTTTGTAAATAATAGATAGATTTTGTGGGTATAATAAAAAAGATCGTATGAAAAATAATGCAGTAGATTATAATGTTTCCCGTTGTTTTATCCAAATTCAATTCCAATAAAAGAAATCAAATAAATGAGTTATTTGTTAGTAATAGATCTTTGATTTTCTAATAAATTCAATTTCATTCACTATATAATAACGAATTTAACATGATTTTTTAGAAAATGATAAATAATACAAGTAAATATCTATGAAAATTCAGATTATTGCGATCATCTTAATAATAAACTATATTTAGATCAACTAGTAATCATATTGTAAATTCAAAATTTATATTTCTTTGAAAGTAGATTATTGAATATGAAAAGAAATTTAATAGATCATGATTTTAAATATATTAATAATAACGGAGATTACTTTCAAAGTAGAACTCAATTATCATTATCATTGCTGTTGGAATTTTTAGAAAAGGACTACGAATATAATGTACCTATCAAATTAGATAATAATACTTATGAATTTATCGATTTCAAAATTGGTGACAAGTACATTGAAGTAATAGATTCAGAAAATGATTTAGTAAAATTTAATAGAATTAAAGAGAAATACCCAAAGTTAAAAATTATTTCAATAGGTCAATCTAAATATTCTGCTAAATTAGCAGAATCAGATTCATTGTTCTTATTTGATTCAAAAAATGACCAAATTGGTTCAATTTTCATTGAAGATCCATCATTGTCTTTTGATTATGCGCACATATTACCATTAGTTCCAAAATGTTCAATATTACACGGTCATACTTCAACAATAATGGTTGAGATCATTGGTAGTATGAAAAATGGTTTGGTTATAGATTTTAGTGAAGCAAAAAAAATTGTAAAAAAAATGATTTCGAATTTAGATCATAAATTTTTCATAAACAAAGAATATTTGATTAACGAGGATGATTCGTATTACTATATAAAATTTAATGGACCGAAGGGTTTTTTTAATCTACAATTACCAAAAACAA
>JBNAIF010000236.1:0-4019 GCA_050043595.1 Nitrososphaeraceae archaeon
TAATTGTTGCAACTAAATAAATTATTATAGACAACTGTATTAAGATATTGACAGAAAATAATTATTTAAATTAATGGCATTATCAATTACCGCCAAATCAGAATTCGATCTACACATATTTGCAAGATCATTTTCAACTAATTAAGTCAATCGCAATATATCTAAAAAATTTTAATTCATTCTAATGGATACTATATTATTACTTTATTGTAAAGATCCCATGAATAATTTGAATCAAGAATTTTTCAATATTTCATAATATTAGATGATATTGTCCAATTAATTTATGTCCAGAAATTAATTCTATGTCTTGTTTTTTAAATGAAATAATATTAGGAAAAGGCATGAATTGATCTGATAAAACAATCCTAGATCTTTATAGTTATATCTATTGTTACTTAAAATTCTTTATTTTGAAAGAGATATCCTGGAAAACTAAGCTTGTAGGATCACTATTAAGTTTCAAATTTGTATGTGCAAAATTTAGATTAAACATAACATAAAAATAAAATCTCTATTTTTTATAACATTAAATATAATAAATTAGTGTAATGCATATATAATACATAATTATAGCCAACTAATAATTTTTATAACAATTCATATAACAAATATTGCTGTATTCCATAAATATAATATTCGTTATTTTATTTTAGAAAAATGAATTTTAATTGAAATATTCCATTAAGACTAATAATAATCTGCCACATCAAAGTTTATATGAAATTATTTGATTTCATAATTTTTCAAGAAGACAAAAAATAATATAAATCAGATAAAGTAATATTTTTTTGTTGTTTTGTGATTTATGTCTTTCATATGACCTAAATTTTTTTAAAAAAGAATTGGTTCTATCAGTAAGATCATTTTATTTGAATGGTTTGGTATCTGTTGGTGGAGGTAATCATAGTTTTAGAGGAACAATTAAAAATCAAATTTGGATAACTCCTTCTGGTTATCCTAGATCTCATTTAAGAGAAGATGATTTGATTCTTATTGATCTTGAAGGAAATATAATTAGTGGGAATCTCCGACCAACAATTGAAGTTCCTTTCCATACAGAAATATATAAAAATCGAAGCGATATCAATGCTATTTGTCACGTACATAATCCATACGCAATGGGTTTCTATCTTAGTTCTGAATTAAGTAATACAAAATATGATGGAATTTTCACATTAAAAGAATCATCTTCCATAAAACTTCCGACTTTTATTGGAAATCCCCTAATAATTGAATATAAACAACTAGGTTCAAAAGCATTAGGAAATATAGTAGGCATGGCTAGCAATATTAAGAATTTAGAATCACAATCTTCATTTTCAAATGTAGAATGTGGACAGTATACCACCAATGTAATAATTTTACTCAATCATGGAATTATAGGAATAGGACAATGTATACATGAAGCCAGATTTCTTGTAGAATTATTTGAAGAATGGGCTAAATGTATTATGGTAAAAAAAATAACAGAAAATCAAAAATTATTTTGACCTAATTTGAAGAACATTAATATTTCTTTTTATCATTGAAAGAGTTTGTTCAAGATAACATTCATCTTTGGTCCTAAAGAAAAGGTTAATTAAATCCATAATTTCATAGAATTCATTATACAATTTTTTTTCTTCGTTTTTTTTAATCCATTCAATTCTATTTTTCCATGCTGTATTTGGTTCATCATGAAAATGAATATTATGGTTTGCACAATATGCGTCAATAATTTCTTCCAAGGCTTTTAATGAAGCATTAATAGTAACATAACCATTATTATATAATTCATCTTGAGCAATTTTAAGCATAACATTTGCAGATTTAAGATGCCAAAAACACGAAGACAATTTTATTTAGTCGCCTTATTATTGCTTAAGAAAATTATTGTTTATATTATCAAGATCCTTATTAGTTACTGTTGGTATATCGTCATATTCTGATTCTGAATAAAACATTACAGCATTACAATGCAATGGAATTTTTTTTTGAAAACCACATTCTTGACAGTAAAAATATTCTATTTTTTCAAAAGATCCTTTAATTTGCCATGTCATTTGTTTATCGTGGTGCTTCGGAATAATTTCTTCATGTTTGCAGATTTTACATACCAATTTTTTTCTTGTATTTCGGTCGGGAAAACCACGAAACATTATACTAATATTTGAATTTATGAACCATATTAATTATTATTATTATTTTTTATTTTTATTTTTATTTTTATATTAAAGATGCCTATTTTCATCATAAATAATAGTGATATTTAACCTCAACAAATCCGCGGAATTGGATCACCTGCAGGAACTGGAATTATCCTATTTCCTCCTATGATGGTTTCTAGAATTGGTAGATCAAATTGATCAACCGCTTCTCCAATTATCATAGCATCACGTCCTTCTTTTGTATCCCGTATTGCCTGTAATACTTCATCCGCCTTTTCTGGAATAACTGATAAGCATATTTTTCCTTCATTTCCCACCTCCAAAACATCAATTCCCAAAAATCCTAGTGCTGTTTGCACACTTTTTTTAATTGGTATATTTTTTTCATAAATTTTCAAACCAATTGTAGATTTAGATGACCACTCATTCAATAGATTTGACAAACCTCCTCTTGTGGGATCTTTAATACAAGATATTCCGCCTACTTCAAGTGCATTTTGAATCATTTTATTCAAAGGTGCGACATCAGATTTTATATCACTTTCAAATCCATAATTATTTCTCTTTGATATTATTGCTGTGCCATGATCACCTATAGTCCCAGAAATTATGATCTTGTTTCCATTTTTTATGTTTGAATCAGATAACCAAAGTGAATTATAATCGTCTTGTCTATATCTTTTAATAACATTCAGATTATGTTCTAATAACCTACTTTTTTTTCCTATTCCAGTTGTATTAATTATTAATTTATCAATAGACTTTTTTTCCATTACTTTGGTATCTCCTGTCACAACATGTACATCAGCTTCGTTACAGGTCATCTGAATACTTTTTATGATCTTATCAAGTTCCTTTAATGGAAATCCTTCTTCGATGATAAGACTGCACGATAATGCAAATGGATCACCTCCCATTACCGCAACATCATTTACTGTTCCTGAAATTGATAATTTTCCAATATCTCCGCCTGGAAAGAAAATCGGGTTAACAGTGTAGGAATCTGTGGAAAAAACGATATCATCAATTACTGCAGCATCATCTAAAGCAGTTAACGGAATTTGACATTTTTTAACTTCAAGATTTTTTACAATAAAATCTTGTATTACCTGTTGCATTAATGCACCTCCTCCACCATGCATCAATGTAATATTTTTATGCATTACTAGAGTAAGGTAATCTGCAAAGTATTATATCAATTTCACGAAAACAATTTAATTATTTTATCTATAATTACTATTTTAAAACTACGGTTAAAGCATATTTTAACTATCTTTCATGTACTGATATTTCTTTTTTATGAGTTATGAATAATAGTAAGTAACTATGAATTATATTTATTCTATGAAAATCAATGTGGGGTGGTTTTCTTTTACGTGTTGTGAAGATAGTACTATTGTTTTTATAGAATTAATGAATGAAAAATATTTTGAATGGAAAAAACTAATAAATTTTAAATATTTTCGAACATTGCAATCAAAAAATTCTATGACTGATTTGGATATAGCATTTGTAGAGGGCGCAATTTCTAACAAGAAAGAGGAAGAAATGTTGAAAAAAATCCGGAAAAATTCTAAAAAACTAGTAGCTATTGGTAGTTGTGCATGTATAGGTAGTCCTGCAAATCAAAGGAACTTCTTTGATACTAAAACAAAAAATGAAATTCAATTTATTTTAGATAAATTTGATCATAGAGATTCTGTTTCTCCTTTGTCTGAATTAGTAAAAGTTGATGATTACATTTCAGGATGCCCAATGGATGAAACATTATTTCTCAAAAAATTAAATCAATATATCAAGGAATTTGAAATGATAAATGCATGATAATTTAGATATAAATATTGTACAACTAAGCAAGACAGAAGGACA
>JBNAIF010000237.1:0-12171 GCA_050043595.1 Nitrososphaeraceae archaeon
CGCCTATTAATTCTGAATGGATTCCTGCCATGGTAAATAATATCTATGACAAATCTGAAGATCTTGGAATAAAGTCCCATAAAAAGGAACAAATTTATGGTAAACCAGGCGAAGTTTCTAAAAATATAGCTAAAGTAATAAAAAAACATTTTGAAGACAAAAACACCAGTTTCTATCCGTGGTTTCATCAACGTATTAACTTGTGGAGAGAAGATAATGATCTTCAGTATATGTAATTCATTTATTTAATAGTTATAGTCTATTTTTATATTGCTTATTTTAAATTCGTTAAATTAATTAAGTTGTAATGGGTATTATAGTTAAGGTTCCTCTTTGAATTCCAATAATAACCAAAATAACATAAGAGGAGATTTGATATCTAAAAATAATCAAAGTTATAATTGTATCTTAGTACTATGCATTGATCGCGATGATGATATTGGTTCTAAAGGTGGCATAATGACACCGGTAGTCGGTAGAGATCCTTGTATTAATGCAGCGACAAGATTGGCTATTGAAGATCCAGAAGATGCAGATGCTAATGCAATCTTTGCTGCGATTAAGACTTATGAAGATCTATTAAAAAAAGGTTATAATGCTGAAGTAGCACTTGTAGCAGGAAAATATAATCGAGGAATCGAAGGTGATGAAAAAATAGGCATAGAAATTCAATCAATTATAGAAAAATTTCATGCTGATGCATCTGTAATTGTGTCTGACGGAGAAGATGATGAGACAATAGTACCAGTAGTACAGTCACTTGTACCTATACTTTCTGTTCAAAGAGTGGTGATTCGTCATAGTAGAAGCGTAGAATATTCATATGCAGTTTTTGCTAGATATGTAAAAATGCTTGTATATGATCCACGATATTCTCGATTTTTTTTAGGAGTACCAGGTTCTCTTTTAGTTGCAAGTGGAGTCGCAACAATTTTTGGGCTAACTAAAGAAGCGGTGGCTTTGGTATTAGGCATTCTGGGTGCTGCCTTTATAGTACGTGCCTTTGATATAGATAAATCCCTTAGTTCATGGAGAAAACCTAGTCCTACAGTTTTTATAAGAATATTCTCTTTTGTTGCTGGTATTTTAATAATTGTTGTTTCTATAGCCACGGGATTGTCAAATATCCCTGAAGGTATAATCAACGACAGTATTAGTACTTCCGAAATAATTACCAATAAAATTATCGTGGGAAGTTTTCTTAGAGGCACCGTTACGTTGTTATGGATAGGGATTGGAACAATTTTTGCTGGTATGTTATTGAGTAATTGGTTTAAAGATAGCATAATGACAATGTCAGATATATTAAGAATAGTGATTTTGGTACTCTTCTATTATCCTATTCTGCAATTTACTTCTGTACTAACTGAGGATGCAAGTCCATTTAATTTAATTTCTTCATTGTTGATTGGTCTTGCTCTGACTTTAATAGCTGTAACATCTTTGTATCAATACTATAAAAATAAAAAAGGTGGAGAAATTCTCAAAAATTAAAAGATAGTTCATATAAATATAAATATGAAAAAATTACAAAATTATCCAAAGATTGTTATTATATGAGTGATACCCCTATGCTAAAAAATACTTTTTTGAATAGCCTTTCCAATACCCTCGGTTTTAACAAAATTTTTGAAAAACGATTAGAATCTAAAATGTTAAGAGAACCACTTCCTACTCATATCGGTATTATATTAGATGGTAATCGTAGATGGGCAAAATACAATTTGTTTGGATCTGACCTAGGTCACAACCGAGGTGCAGATAAAGCAGAAGAATTATTGAACTGGATTCATGACATTGGCATAAAAATTACAACAGTTTATGTTTTATCAAATGAAAATCTTTCTAGAAAAGATGATGAGCTTAGTAATATCTATAATCTATTATATGATAAATTAGTTAATCTTCGTGACGATTCTAGAATTCATAAACGAAGAATGAAGATAAAAGCAATAGGTAATATAGAGTTATTACCTAAAAATCTGAAACAAATTTTACATGTTTTGGAAGAGGAAACTTCAACATACGATTCTATGTTTCTTAACATTGCAGTTGCTTACGGAGGTCAACAAGAACTTTTAGAAGCAATTAAAAAAATTGCTAAAAAAATAAGATCTGGTGAAATTCAAATAGATGAAATCAACGAAAAAATAATTGAATCATATCTTTATACTTCTCATCTTCCACAACCCAATCCCGATTTAATTTTAAGAACTTCCGGAGAAAAACGTTTAAGTGGTTTTCTGTTATGGCAAAGTGCTTACAGTGAATTAATTTTTGTCGATATATTTTGGCCTGAATTTCGTAAAATTGATTTTATAAGAGCGATTTTAACATATCAAAACCGTATTAGAAGATTTGGGAAATGATAGTCATAACATCTTTATGATGTGTCATTATTTTGAATATCTATGCCTAAACATGGTTTTTTTGATAAAATAACAAGAAAATGGTTTTGTGGGTATTTTATGGATAAAGAAGAATGGTTAGATATTCATGACTATTCTCCTGACAATCCAGTTGAATCTAGTGATAAAACAAATAAAACTGAGGAATCTAATATAATGGAAAAACATTAAACGTGATCATTATGATCGATGAATTATCTATTGGTGCGGTATTATTTTCTCAAATCGACGGCAAACGAAAGTATTTACTACTAAATTATGTTTCAGGTCATTGGGATTTTCCAAAAGGCAATAAAGAAGAAAATGAAACTGAATTATCTACAATTATACGAGAAATCAAAGAAGAAACAAATATCACTGATATTACTTTCATTCACGGTTTTCAAAAAAATATATTTTATAACTATATAAAGAACAGTAAATTAATTTCTAAAAAAGTTAAATATTATATAGCAAAGACTAAGACAACAAAAGTAACTCTATCGTATGAACATATTGGATATAAATGGGAAAGTTATGATAAAGCTCTTAATATTATAACTTTTAATAATTCAAAACAATTACTAATAGATTCCCATAGATTTTTAGACCAGAAAAATGATTTCTAATAACGAAAAAAAAATAGTCAATTTACTTGCCTCGGAATTAGAATTATCTGACGCCGAATCTATTATTTTTTTTTCTATTATTAAAAACGGGAAGTTGAGTTCTGAACAAATTTCACATATATCTCACCTACCAATAAAACTTGTAAAATATACGATAGATTCTCTTATTTCTAAGGGGATGATTTTAAATTATTCCAATAATCTATATGAAACATTTCATCCACGTTTTGCAATAATAAATAGATATAAAAGACTGTGTAAAGAAAAAAACCTAAAATTTTCCAAGAATTTGAAAATTGATAACTTGAGTGCAGTTCTTGAAAAACCATTCGATGTTGCAAGAACTAAATAAGGATGATTAGATATTTCAGTATAATGGGAAAAGGTGATTCAAATACAAATCCCAAAATTGTTTATTATGGGGTAATTAATATTAATGAAAACGGCCGAACTATCGGTGCTGTGGATATATGGAGAGATGCTATTACATTAGAAATTTTTTGTGAAGAAAAAAGATTAGGAATCCTTGAAATTGTAGATTATATTGGCATGCCAAAAATAAATAAAGATCAAAAATGGGCTATAGCAATAAATAAAAAAAGGAAAGGAAAAGATCGATGGAAACTTATTAAAATATTAGAAAACGGTTCTTTTCAATTTTATGATACTGATGATGAGACAATTATAAATACTACAGTTAAGAATTATTCTATAATTGATGATACTTGGTGGAGTTTTTTAGTTGAGAATAAGATAAATCAGAATGTAGAAATAGTTAGGGATCGTGATGCGTGATGTTTCATAATCAAAATTCTGATCATCCAGATGTAACTGTGTTTATAACAGATGCTTCTGGGGAAGGAGTTGCAAGCAAAATACAAGGATATTTTATTTTGAATAATGAACGATTTAGATTTTCATCTATTGCTTTTGGTAGAATAGGTGGTCATAACGTGAGTTTAAAAATTGCCAATAGTTCTTTACAAAAGATTAAAAAGATGAATATTGATACTGAAAATTTACAACTTATAATTCAACGAAAGCTAATTGAAGGTGATGTAGTTTTACAGGAAAAAACTAAAAAAATATGAAGATGAAATCATGACCATTTTTTATTTAATGAAATTTCATTAAACTAATGCATCACTTAAAGCAGTAGAACATTTGCATTTTTCCCTATTTGTAGAAACATTGGGTAAAATTTTCGAAATAAGTGTTTTAGTTTTTTCTATATTTTTACTTAATGTTTCTAAAATTTCATGTGAGCTTACAGGAACGTCTTTCCAGACATCGTAATCTGTAACTGTTGAAATTGAAGAATAACATATTTCCATTTCTCTGGCTAATATGCATTCAGGTACTAGAGTCATACCTATGACGTCTGCTTTTAATATGTTTCTATAGTATTCTGACTCTGCTTTCGTAGAAAATCTTGGTCCTTCGATGCAAACATAAGTACCTTTTTCATAATATTTATAATTAAGATTTTTTAGTTGATTAATTATTATATTTCTAATGTCAGGACAAAATGGCTCTGATTGAGAAACATGACACACCATACTTCCATCATAAAATGTATATTTTCTATTTTTTGTAAAATCAATATATTGATCTGGTATGATTATGTCCCCTGGTATGTGTTCTTCTTTGAGACTTCCTACTGCAGATGGAGCCAATATTATTTTTACTCCTAATTCTTTTAATGCCCATATATTTGCATGAAAATTTATCTTATGAGGTGGAATTCTATGTCCTTTTCCATGTCTTGGAATAAAAGCTATTTTCTTTCCTTCATATTCGCATAAAGTAATTTTGTCTGAAGGTTCGCCGTATGGAGTACTAATTTTGATTTCATCATTTACTTTGAATATTTCTGTATCATAAATACCGGTTCCTCCTATTAAGCCAACATCAATATTTAGTTCATGTTTCTTATTCATTATATTTCACTAATGACTTTACATTATATCCTAAATCTTTTAATTTCTTTACTCCCTGTAAATACTCCAATTCTATAATAAAAGCAAATCCAAATACAATTCCGCCCAATTTTTCAATTAATTTTGCAGAAGCTATGGCGGTTCCTCCTGTTGCAATTAAATCATCCGCGATTAAAACTCTTTGACCTCTCTTTATTGCATCAGTTTGTAATTCTATTGTTGCACTTCCATATTCAATATCATAATCTGTTTGAACTGTTTTTCCAGGTAACTTTCCTGCTTTCCTTATTAAGATCAACCCTTTTTTAAAATTTGCAGCTAGAAGTGACGCCACCGTAAAACCTCTAGATTCTATTCCAGCTATCAAATCTATTTCGTTTAATTGATCCTGCTGGATAAATTCTTTAGAAATTTGTAATATTGCATTTTCATTTCTAAATAATGGATTAATATCTCTAAAAACTACGCCTTTTTTTGGAAAGTCTTGATAATCCTTTATTAATTCCTTCAAATCAATTTTTTGATTATTCAATAATTCTATCCTTATTCATGGTATAAAAAAATGTTACTAAAATAATAAATGCGTTTTCAAAATAATGATATAAAATAAAAATAAAAAATTTTTCTTACAATATTATTTACCAATATTTACTTTTAGTATTTGAATTCATTTTATTGTCACTTAATTCAGAAATATATTGTTTTACTCCATCTATTCCTTTGAACACACCCTCAGGAGCAAATATTGAAGGTGCTTTTGTAGTAGGTAAATCACCACAACAACTCTCTTCAAATTTCTTAATATGGTATTTTACATATTCTAGATTAGCTAATGTCATTAGGTTTACAGCATAATTTGATTCTTCTTTGTCATCAATTAGCAAAATTGGTTTTCTCTTATTCATTTTTTTAGTTGACAGAATAAAATATCACAAATTAAAGTATTAGTTTGTTTCACTCCAATCTGTATTTTCTATTCTTGCAAATTTGAGATATGCTTTATCTTTCCTTAAATTTTTGACATTGGATTCTTGCAAATTAGATTCAATAAAAATTGTATCGTGTAGTTTACTTCCTGTCAAATCAGCTTTTTCTAAGTCTGTCCACATAAAATTAGTTTTCTCCATGTTGGTATTTTTTAAATTACATTTTTTCATCGTTGCATACATAAATAAACAATATCTTAAATTAGCATTTTCAAAATTGGATTGATTTAATTCGGCTTGTACAAAATTTGTTTTATTTAGATTGCATCTACTAAAATTAGTATCTATACAAATCGAACCGTTTAAAAAAGCGTAAGATAAATTTCTACCAGAAAAATCTTTATTACTTAAATTAGGTTTAGTTGTTAATTTTTCTAATCTTTTTTTATTAAATTGTTCAATATCTTCTTTCAATAAAAGTTCAATAAATTCACTATTATCGTTGGAATTGTCCATAAATTATAAAAATTATTTAATACATGAATTTTATAAATTTGTCTATCCAAAATTATAATTTATTTTTTATTAATAATACATATTTGATATACTTACATAACATTTTATTAGGATGTTATTTCAATTATATCTGTGAATCTAACAGAGGTTAAAAATTCTCCACCACGAATAATGGTTGTTGATGATGAAAAAGACATTTTATCTATTATCAAAAGAGGCTTGGAATCAAAAAATAAATTCTCTGTCGATATTTTTTTAGATGCTGAATCTGCTCTGGATTCTCTATATAATTCTCCGAATAATCGTTATGATTTAATACTTACTGATATTAGGATGCCAAAAATGAACGGATTTGAACTATATAGAAAAATCAAAGAAAAATATCCAGATATGAAGGTTGTATTCATAACAGCTTTTGAAATTAATAAAGAAGAATTTAGTAAAGTTATTCCATCTGTTGACGTATTGGATTTTATAAGTAAACCAGTGAGTATGAAATCACTAACTCAAAAATTAACTTCAATATTAGATTCAAGATAATTTTTTTTCAAATTTAATTTAATCTGGACCAACTATTTGAAGTGCTTTTTTTTCAGGAAAATTGAATTTATTTTCTTCTATTTCTTCTTTCAAAAGTTTTTCAAACTCTATTGTTATTTCTACTGGTGCATTAAATTTTAAACTAATTTCATTCGCTAATTGTCCAATTGATTTTGAATCCATGACTTCTTTTGATCCCTTTAGAAAAACCCTAGTTTGTCTACGTAAAATTTCTCCTTGAAATTTACCAGTTAAAAATTTTATTAACTCGTTAATTTGATTTTCTGTTATTTCATTGTAATAAAAACAAATTCCTTTAATCGGTTCTTTATCAAACGGTGTTCCGTATTTGTACCAAAATACTCCAAAATGTTGATATTCTCCTGTTAAACATTTTATTTCCCAATGATTGATTTTTTCTAGAGGGTATTCTGAATTTAAAGTTTCAGTAATATTAAGGTGCCAATATCTTACTCTCATATTATATGTTATACAATAATTGTTCATATTACATATATATATCATCAAAATTTGCAAACAACAAATAAAGATAATATCTACTTAAAATTAAGTACAGGTTTAATTTTTTATTCATATTGATTAAATATTTTTATTTATTACATAAATTTATATTGCAATTTCTTCCATTCAATTCGATTTTATTAATGAATATAACTGATCAAAAACACGAAAGAAATGTAATTTTAGCAGAAATGGAAACAGAGTTTGACAAACATAATATTTCTTATTTTAAGAAAATGATTTTCAATAAGGATAATGTGCTAAGAACTCGTGCCGTTTGTATTTTAGCAGAAATTGGTGGATCAGATGCAGTTGAACCTATAAGTGAAATTCTAAATAATGATAATGATGATCTTGTAAGACACGAAGCTGCATTTTCATTGGGACAACTAGGTTGTAAGTCAGCTGTAACTGTATTATGTAACGCAGTCTTAAACGATAAGAGTTTTTTTGTAAGACATGAAGCTGCAGTAGCTTTGGGTGTAATCGGTGATGAAAATGCGAGAGAAACTTTGAATAATGCATTTAAAGAAGACGAAAGTGATGAAGTAAAAAATTCAGCTATAGTTGCATTGTCTAATCTCGATTATATATTATATTCAAAAAAATATAATCAATTTACCCGATTAACTGGAGGATAACTCAAAAAAATCTATATCATGTCAAGATATTAAGTTACTACTTTATCAAGTTTATTCTTTTGTATTGATATTTTTATTTCTCTTGCTATTCTTCTTCCTGAACTCATAGGTTTATCGTATATCAAATCAGAATATGGAGAACCGTTTATAAACAAATTAGTACCTGCCACTATTCTTCCAGAAAATTCAAAAATTGTGAATTTACCTTCTTTATCGTACACCCCTTCTAAACAGAAAGGACCAGACATTTCGTGTTTTACTAATCTCTTTGTCGTATCTACAAATTTTTCTGCCATTTCATATGCTTCTAGCAGCAATGATTCGCGTAATACTAAAGGTAAATTTCCGATTACAGTATAAGTTGGATTCGGAGGTGATTTAATTTGAGCATTAGCTGGAATTCTACTAATACCATCAATGTCACTTTCATATCTTCTGTCTATTCCCAAAAGTTCAATTTCATTTGATATCGGTGAATAAAAAAATTGCAGATATACTGGAACACCAAAAATATATTCTTGTATGTATAATTCTCTTTCACTTTTAATAATTTTTTGATTCTTTAACTTTCTAAATCCATCATCATAACTTTTTTTATCCCATGCTAAAAAATAACCTTTTCCACCTGCTGCTCCATGCAGTTTTACTATGCTCAATTTTTTTATTTCATTTTTATTCTTTATTTCTTTTGGAACCGATAATCCGGATTGATCTATTAACTTTTGTTTAAGTATTCTATCTGATTCCCATTTTAAGATGTATTTATTACCAAAAATAGGTAGTTTAATATTTTCTATTGCGTCGATATCCAAACTTGAAATTAAAGTTCCATGTGGAATGATAATTGTATTTTTATCAAGTAATTCTTGCTGAATCTCGTTATTTTGAAAGTCTTCAAACTTATCTAATAAAATTATCTCATCAATAAATTTAAATCGTTTATATAACTTTTCTCTCTTTTTTTCACATAAAAGAAGCGTATTAAAACCTTCATCTTTTGCACCTTTTAGTACTTGTAAAGCACAATGTGAACCCAAAGTGGTTATTGTACATTTTTTTATATCTCGTATTGATTTTAACAATTCTCTCTACCTTTAATTTAACTTTAGTATTTAAAATACCTTCAAATTAGTTGGCCTCTGAATTTTAAATCTATACATTTTTTCATTTAAGATATGTTTATAAAAATACACTTTTACTACTATTTCTAGACGAATAATGTCAGACACTCTCTCAAAAGAATCCAGTAATGATTTTGATAAAAAAAATGGTTTTGATACTTGGCTAAATGATCTTTACGAGAATATAAAATACGGGAAATTTAGAATTGCGATATATGGTCTTGGACATGTAGGGGCACCTATCGCATCTGCTTGGTTAAGATTAGGCGCATCAATCATCGGAGTCGATAAATCTGATTATGTGAGAAAGAACGCATTGAAAGGTTTTACTCATCTTCCTGAGCCAGGAGTATCTGAATCTTTCTCAAAAGGATTGGCATTAAATAAATTTTTAGTTTATGATGATCCTATTCAAGCTTCTAAAGATTCATCTATAAAAATGATATGTGTTCCAGTGCTTGTTGATAACAATAATGTTGCGGATTTATCTATCGTAAAAGATGTATCTATAAGTATTGCTAGAGGCTTAAAAAAAAATGATGTCGTATCTTTAAATCCTAGTGTACCTCCTGGAACAACTGAAGAAGAAATTATTCCATTGATCGAAAAGGAAAGTGGACTTAAAGTCGAGAAAGATTTTTTCATGATTTATAATCCAGAGCGCATTTATGAAGGTAGAGCAATAGATGATATTGAAAATAGATATCCTGGCATTATTTCAGGTGCAGGTCAATATAGTTTGAAAATAGGTTCTAAGATTTTTTCGTTAATATATAAAAAAGGAATTATGAAACTAGATTCTATAAAATCTGCTGAAACAGAAAAGTTATTTGAAGGAGTTTATCGAGATGTAAACATTGCTTTAGCTAACGAACTTTCTATTTTTTGTGAAAACCTAGGAATAGACTTTTGGCAAATAAGAGATGCTGCTAATTCACAACCTTTTTGTCATATTCATAAACCAGGTATTGGTGTTGGAGGGGCATGCATTCCTATTTATCCACAATTTATATTACAAGTAGCAAGAAAAAATAATTTAAACTGTCAATTGACTTCCAAAGGAAGGTTGATAAATAATTCGATGCCATCTTATTGTGTTAATCAGGCTTTAAAATTAGTAAATAATAAAAAAATTGATTCACTTGTGATTACTGTATTAGGTTTAGCTTTTAGAGGAAATGTTTCTGATGCAAGATTATCGCCATGTTATGATGTCATTGGTGCATTAAACAATTTAAATGTAAAAAAAATAAATGTCCATGATCCACTAATAAACTCTGACAATTATTTATCGAAATTTAATAATGTCACATTAACTTCTGATATTGAAAAATCTATACAAAATTCTGACTTAATAATAATTGTTACCGATCATAAAGAATATAAAAAATTAACTAAAAAAGAATTGGGCGATATTCCTGTTTATGATGGAAGATTCATCTTGGAACAATCAAATTTTGTTGATATCTCTACTATTGGCATAGGAAAAAAATTGTAATTCTCGCGATTGATGATATATATATATTGTATAAAAATATTACTTTGAAAATATTATATGAAAAAGAATTCAAACGACATGTTGCTAACAGTACAGTGGAAAAATAATTCAGTTATTTTAATCGATCAAACTAAATTACCTTCTAAATTAAGATATGTGATTTGTAAAAATCATCATCAAATTGCAAGAGCTATAAAAACACTAACAGTTAGAGGAGCTCCTGCTATTGGCGTTACTGCTGGTTTTGGATTAGCTTTAGCTGCATTAAATAGTAAATCAAAAACAACGCAAGAACTGTCTGACAATCTTTTGACTGCATACGATGAAATTAGATCAACACGTCCAACAGCAGTTAATTTAAAATGGGCGCTTGACAAATTAATGAAATGTATTGATCACTCGAAAACAGTTGATCAGGTCAAGAATAGGATAATTCAAGAATCTAAAAAAATGGCGCAAGAAGACATATCCATCAATAAAAAAATTGGTTCTAATGGCTCTATTTTATTTTCAAATGGTGATACAATATTAACTCATTGTAATGCAGGTTCTTTGGCAACAGTTGCTTATGGAACTGCATTAGGTGTAATACGTTCTGCTAATGAGTCAGGAAAAAAAATTCATGTTATAGCTACTGAAACTAGACCAGTAATGCAAGGTTCTAGACTAACAGCTTTTGAACTTAAACATGACAAAATTGATGTAAGTTTAATTCCTGACACTGCTGTTGGTTACATAATGTCTAAGAATAAAATAAAACATGTAGTGGTTGGTGCAGATCGAATACTTAAAACAGGTCATGTATTTAATAAGATCGGTACATATCAATTGGCACTTTTAGCAAAAACACATAATATTCCATTTTATGTGGCAGCGCCATTATCTACATTCGATCTAAAAAGTAATCTTAAGGATATTGTAATTGAAGAAAGATCTAAAAATGAAGTATTAAAAATTGGAAACAAATTCATAGCGCCAGATGATATTAAAGTTTTAAATCCTGCATTTGACATCACTCCTCCCAATCTCATTTCGGGCATCATTACAGAAAAAGGGATTATTTCAAAACCATTCAATAAAAATATAAAAAAATTATTCAAATTAGTATAATTCTATGTTTTGGAATATCAAAAAAAGAAATGTTTAAACTAAATTTCCAAAATAAATTACTATTTTCATAATCGCCTTAAATAATTTGAATGTTCAATTCAATAGGCCAATTTTTTATAATCCTGTTGATTCTGTAAGATGTTCTAAATCAGTAAATATAAAAGGATACAATGGAAATTTATATTATTATTTCTAACAAACTGAATAAAAATCAGATATAATATAAATGGTAATCTAATCTTAAATAATAATGATTACTAAAATAAAATTATCAAATTTTATATTACTTAAAAATAAAGTGAACACTGACTTGATTCGTGTTTCTATTGTATTTGTTAAAT
>JBNAIF010000238.1:0-2691 GCA_050043595.1 Nitrososphaeraceae archaeon
CAACCCATAAATCAATCGAAATTAATAAAATCTATCTGCAGTTTAAAATTATCAATTGAAGTAATCTTTGTTTTTGATTCTTTGTTTTCGGTGTCTTTCCTAAAGTTGAAAATAAAATTGAAATCACCTTCAATTTCATCAGGTAAAGTCACAACAATTGGATTATCTTTAATTCCAATGATATTATCTGAATAGACTAATTTATAGTCTCCAATTTTTATTTGCATATTCTTATTTTTCGATAATTTATTAAATTCTCAATATCTGCCGTAATTGCGCACAACGGTTTGAATATGGTGCGTTTGGCATTTCAACGCTCCAAACTTTCAATTTACTACTATGTTTCTTAATTGCTATCATTTCCATTTTTTGCACTATCTGCAAAATGCACTATATTTTTTGTTAGCCCCTGTTATTTTATTATTCTTGATTTTTCAAGGTTGTCAATCAATAATTTATACATTTCAACTAATTTAAATATCATTTCTTTTTCTCCTGCTCTTCTTTGAATTACACTTACCAATTCGGCTGTTCTTTTCACAGTGTCTGTTTGATATGATATTGAGTAAACATTGTATTTAAGGAGTATTTTTTGGATTTCTTTCGTTATAGTTTTTTTCACTAAGTCAGACCGATTACTTTTGATAAGATAATGTTTATCAAATTCTTTCCATCCTAATTCTATTTCTGGCTTACTGAATTTTTTAATAATTCTCTCTATAAAATCCTCCCAACTTAATATTAATTCAAAGTCCTGGCTTGATGCAAAATAAATATGAATTTTTAATGGTCTACTGTCAGAAACAGATATTTTAATATTCCATTTCTTGTAAGGAATTGAAATATTGTGAATTTCAAGTTCTTTTCCAGAGTTAAATTTAATCTTAAATTCTCCATTAAGTTCTTTGGCAATTTCTTTCCACATTTCTCTTTTTGGAAAATTGTCAGTATAACCTAAAGAAGGTCCTTTAATGATTGTTTTAATTATATTTTCGTCTTTGTCCTTAGTCATCGGTCTTTTCTTTAATTGGGGCTAACGAGTGGCAATATGAGCAAGTGCGGATTAAATAGCACTTTCCCATCAAGTTGCTGCACTGTTTATTTATTTTGCTTTCGCTTAAATTCCTACTTCACCCCGCATTGCTTATGATTGCGTGTTGGCAACAGTAATATTTAAAAAGGTAAGCCATCATCTTCAATATCTTCCACTTTTATACTCATATTTGATAAATCCCACTCATCTTTCGTAAACACTCTTAATTTATCTTCACCATTAAAAATATTTGATCTAAAAGTCAATTCATATCTTTTCTTATTTCTTTCAGCTACCCATCTTTCATCTTCTTCAAATAATGATGAATAATCAGCATCGATATTAAATCCTCTTGCCTTTATCAAGTCTGTAAATTCTTCGCGGTTGGTAAAAAAGACTCTGTATGGAATCCCCAAAATTTCTTTTATTTGTTCCATTGCTGGATGATTACTAAGTAAAATATCATTGATTGCCTTGTCTTTATCTCTTTTTTCCTCTGTCAAAAAAGTGACTAGCTGATTTAAAGTCTTTGACGTCGTTTCGATACCCTTAATAATGCTTATTTCTTTTTGTCTTGTTTGTTCTTGAAGAAACCTTTGGAAAAGACCAGACCATTGTTCTTTTAAAAAAGTTGTAATATCATTAGATGTTTCAAAACCATGTATTGTATTATTATTCGGCAGAGATTCAACAAATTCAATAAATTCATGAATTTTCACATTGTCTGCATATGTATATTTCACTCCATTATTGTCCTTATTATTAAGATAAAACCTATACTCATTATAAACACTTTTGTCAATAAAAATATAAACTTGTTTATTCTGATCGTACGCCGTTTTTAGCTCTAATTGAGATACAGAATGTTTCTCATGTTTACTTTCGCTACCATACCTACCACCAATTAAGGAAACCAATATATCCACATTACTAATCTCTTTATAACAATAGTCCTCAAGTAAATCATCCTTTCCATATGGAATATTTCCTTGCTCGTTCAAAACTGGTTCATATCCTAATTCCTTAATAAACCTTTCTAAATCTGCTCTAACTTGTCTAAGATCATAATATGTTGAACTTAAAAAAATTCTCGGTTTTGCCATTTATTTACTTTTCAATTTCTCTTTAAGCGTTATTGTTGCCAACGTTTAGTGTATGATTTCGTAAGGGGTTGTGGGCTTCAAACCTATCAAGATACCACCCAAAAATGATGCGGGTGATACCGCTCGAAAACCTCAGAAACCCTTATGAATTATACACATTGTTGTGTGCCGTATTTTCTATTTTATTATCCATATTTCACAAGTTATCAGAAGTATAGCTGCAATAAAGGATATTATAAATACACAAGGAATGAATATTCCAATTATTGGATTTACATTTCCTAAAGCCGAAAATCCTTTCGACTTGGTTTCCTTGCCAATAATCGGAAATACATGTTTTTCATCAAGAGAATGCAAAATCTTTAACGTTATTATCAACTTAACAAATGCTCTATAAATAGTAAGACTAACTAAAACTGTAACAAAAAGTCCCAAATACAAGATTATCAATTTATTTGTTGTTCCTTCAATTGCAGCAAAAGCAGTAACAAATAACGTGTAAACTACCAATAAGTAATTAAATCTATTTGAAAATAGGTTCTCTATAAATTCACG
>JBNAIF010000239.1:0-3528 GCA_050043595.1 Nitrososphaeraceae archaeon
TTGATATGCTCCCTGGATATATACATGACTATTTTCATCCGCCAATGCCATGGCTTGTTCTGGTGGAAGTGTATATTTTCCATCTGATGCATTATATGTTACATATCCTCCAGCTGCTTGATTTGCTAACCATTCTCTAACGATACGTTCATGTGTGTCCGTCTTTTCTGCTAACTCTTTGGGTGAAATAGGTCGTCCTGATTCTGCCATCGCCTTATACAAACCTAGTTTATCTCCAATAATTAAAAGAACTGAACTTATAGTACTTCCAAGATCTTCACTGGCTTTTAATATAAAATCATTTAGTTTTTGTTCATCAATTTTGTTGGAAGATCTTTCTGATTGCATACGGTATTTAATAATCTAGAATATTTATTTTTATCTTGAATAAAATTATTATGATATTTAGAAACTTTTTTACTAGATATTTAAAATCTAAAAAAAGATCTATTGTATATTATTATAATGATAGTTTGTTTGTAAATTTAATGGATAGAAAATAAAGATCGAATGTATTTTTTTATATTTTATATAATATGTTATTACTTTAATTATTTTAATAATTTACCTACTATTTTATTAGAACAAATAAATATGTTAACAGATTTGATAAATAGTATAAATTAATTAATATTTTATTATTCTATAAAATGACCTGCAATCTGAAAATTTTAATTTTGAATATATATAAAAAAATAGCAATAATATATTATTTTGAGTTTATTATTTTTAAAACATAATTTTAAGAAATAATATAGAAATATAATGGATTATTCTAAAAGATATTTATGTTTTCTATTTTAATTGCCACATAGCAAAAATTCCTTTTTCATTTAAATGTACTTTATAAATTCCCACAATACTTTTGAGAAATTCAAGATTTCCTGTTGCATTAGCATCAAAAAATGCCGCACCTAGATGGTGAGATGAATTATCATTTTTATACGCTATTTCTTCAAATGAATAACTTGCACTACCATTTTTCATTGACATAAAAAGTGCTTTTCCAATAATTGAACTGGTGTTATCTTCTCTAGGAATTATTATTCCATTTCCAGTAGCAGATATCTCCATATTATTTAAGATTCCATTTCCTGAAAATGAATATTTAGAATTTGCTAGATTAGTCTTATTGTCTTGAGATTGATGCGGTAGTATAAATTCTTCAACATAGATGGGTTTACCTAACGTCAAATTCATTTCTTGTATACCATCAAAGTCTGTTTCTCTTTCTTCTTCCTCCTGTCCATATACTAAACTATCGGAAAGAATAGATACAGAAATAATTCCAACAAGGATCAATATTGTTAAAATGATTTTCATTCCTAACAACCTTACAAATAGTTGTCTTTTAATATTTTCTAATTTTTGATTTAATTTTATATTAATGTTGCATATTATTTGTTTTTTTATGTTTCTCAAATTTTTTTACAATTATTTTTTATTTTTTTCATTGTATCTTTGAAATGCATTAAAGTTTCATTATCAATAATACAAAATTCTACATTTTGAAGAGTTGTCTTATTTTTTAATAAAAAGTTTACAGACTCGTTCAAAAGAATATCAGAACATCTTTTCTTAGGAAAACCAAATATTCCAGAACTAATTGCAGGAATAGAAATTGTTTTAAATTCTTTTTCTGATGCTATTAATAAAACATTATGAATTGCTTTGGTTAATTTATGCTCTTCATTTCCTTCTCCCATTCTAGGTCCGACAGTATGAATAATCGCAGAACATGGCAAATTTCCAGATGTTGTAATAACAGAGGATCCAACTGAAACATATCCAATCTTATCACTTTCAATTTGTATTATTTTGCCACCTTTTCTTACAATAGATCCTGCTACTCCACCTCCATGTTTCAAATAAGAATTTGCCGCATTTACTATGGCATCAACTCTTCTTTCAGTTATATCGCCTTTTACTAAACTAATTACTTTATTATGTGATATAATATATTCATCTATTAATTGATCTTTCACTTTTATATGAATAATATATTTAAATGCAGTATAAATAGAGTTCATCTTTTTTAAATGAAAATCTTTTATTGATAAAAAAATGTCTTGTATTATGTATTTTAATAAATACTAAAGATATTTCCAACTATGTAACATTCTAATATTCTATAACAAGAGTGACTTAAAAATATGAAGAGTAATTTATTATTTTTTAAATTTATAACATATTGTATAATTTTAGACAATTTAAAAGTAATTTTAAACTGCGGCAATGATTTTCTGAAGAATTTATTTCAAATTTATATATGATATTTCAAGTGGATTAGTTAATGAAAACCAATCCACTTGTGACAAATGCTCTTGAGAGCATAACGGTGGGGGTAGTTTGGAATTTAATATACAATATTATAGTATAAATTATTTTTTTATCAACATATTTGGAATATTCTCGACGTCGAAAAAATACAAATTATTGAAAATACAAATTATTGCTTACTTTGTATACATTTAATTCAATTAATTCTTATATTATTGGTTCAATTTCTTCGAGGTTTAATAACCTTACAATTGTGTTGAATTTTAGTGTAAAATAAAATATCTTATAAATATGACTTTGTGGAATACTTTTAATTTCAAATCATTTTATTTATTATATTTATCAGCATATGTTTCGATTATTTTGATAGCATTGCTTACGGAACCTATTAATTTAAGAAAAATCGGCATAGTCAGAAGATTATTATTAAATTAAATATTACAAGTTATGTTAATCTAACATGGATATAATCACGATTTTTAAAAATCTACCTTAATAATAATTAATAGTATAGACATTTATAAAATAAATTATATTTTTTATCAAAAAACTATATATTAATAATATGAAATATTTATGAATTTAAAAGCTTAGATTAGTATGTCTTCTTATTTTTATTCATATCGAAATTAACATGTTTATTATAGACAAGATATATCTTTTAGTATTTAATTAAATGTATATAAAGTAAGAATAATGATGACATCAGAATCAGAAAAAACTAATTTTAATAATAAAAAACAAACAATTTCCGATTATCTTATTCATCGTATACAAAGCTACGGAATTGATCATGTATTTGGAGTGCCAGGGGATTATATTCTGGATTTCTTTAGTAAATTGGTTCATACAAAAGGCATAGATGTAATCAACACATGTGATGAACAGGGTGCTGCATTTGCAGCTGATGCCTATGCTCGAATTAGGGGATTGGGTGTTGTTTGCGTGACATATTCGGTTGGTGGACTAAAGATCGTTAATGCTATTGCACAAGCGTTTTCTGAAAAATCCCCACTAATAGTGATTTCTGGATCTCCTGGAATAAATGCTCGGCATAATGGTAAATTTCTTCCACATCATAAAGTACAAAATTTTGACACTCAACAAAAGATATTTGAATATCTGACCATAGATTCAGCATTAATACATGACCCTTTTACCGCAGCTAAAGATATTGATAGGGTATTGTCATCTGCATTCACATATAAACTTCCAGTATACTTAGAATTACCACAAGATGTAGAAGAT
>JBNAIF010000240.1:0-7656 GCA_050043595.1 Nitrososphaeraceae archaeon
TATAGAGATTAATGAATTAAATTCATGTATAAAAGGATGTACTTTATGTAGTTTATCAAAAACTAGAAAAAATGCAGTTCCTGGAGAAGGACAATTTAAAAAAAAAATATTAATTGTAGGTGAAGCACCTGGAGTTTCAGAAGATAGAATAGGCAGACCATTTGTTGGATCAGCGGGAAAAATTCTCAGGAGAACATTAGAAAATAATAATTTTTCGATTTCAGATATATATATCACCAATATCGTTAAATGTAGACCTCCAAATAATAGACAACCAAACGTCAATGAAAAAAAAATGTGTTCGGGATATTTGGATAAACAGATTCAAATATTAAAACCAAAAATTATATGTATATTAGGAAGCGTAGCTCTTGATTATTTACTAAATTTAAAACCAATAACAAAATATCGAGGAAAAATCATTAATAAGGATAAAAAAAATTTTTTTGTCATGTATCATCCAGCAGCTACATTATATAATAGAAATCTTTTAAAAATATTTGAAGAAGACGTAAAAAGCTTGTCAAAATGTGTAAAAATAATTTAATAGAAAAATAATGAAATAAGATAAAATTGAATAAAAATTATAATCAACCAAAAAAGAATTTAATTTTTAGGTATTTTCATGCCCTGTCAACTATATGTCTCAAAAGAAATAACAGGTTTTGGTTTTATAATTAGGATATATGAAAACAATTCTATTGTTAAAAAATGATGATATTGATTGGCTTAACCTTTTCCAAAGGTTCCAACCAATAATGTAGCAGATTATGCAAGGTTAATTAATGTATTAGAATGTTTTTTAGAAAATCATTTCACAAATCAATTTATTTATATATATGAAAATTCACAACTAGTAACAAATCAGATTAATGATAAATAAAAGAAAATCTTAAATTAATCAGTTATTTTAATAAACCAAACATACTATAATCACAATTTGAAAGTATTCTATTAAATGGAGTACTAGAGAAAAAAAGTAGTGATGTGAACAGATTATAAAAATTGTATTATCAATTTATTAATAAAAATTATAGAAAATATATGAAAAGATTAACAAACATAGAGTAACTAAGAAACAATTAAAAGAACTGTAGAATAAAAAAATAATTTCTACAAAATATTAAAGTAAAATTGAGAAAAATAGAATACTCAAAGAAAACCAAAATCGAAAAGATATTATCCATAACAAGATATTAATACATACAATTCCCATAAAATATTACAACCTAAAATGCCGAGAACAAAAAGTCTTAACAAATCTGATGATAAAAATAGTCTTCCAAAATGGGCAGAAGACGAAATTAAATCAGTTCAATTTGATAATGCTAAAATTTTAAGTAGAACTGGATATATTTTAGAAATTTATAATCCAGATCATAAATTAGATATACAATTATATGAACCATTGCCGGATAAAAGAACGATAATTGAAGGTATTGACGTACCTCAAACATTAGAAATTTCTAAATTTATGAAAGGATTTGTATATGAATTCAAGATTAGAATGTCTGTTGGAGAATTGGGTGAAAAATTAATTGAATTTCTAAAATCTCAGTATGAATTAGAAATGGATGCTATATATCAATTTGAATTAATAGAATTACAAATGATGGATGTTGAATCCGATGGCGTAGTAAATAATAGCGAAGATGAAATTTCGTAAATTAAAATTTTTTGAAAAAAATAATACAAAAATAGAGTAATTTATTTAAATAATAATCTTTTATTTATTTTTAGACGATAAAACAGTACGATCTACAGTTACGCGCATAAGCATAAGCCACATAAATATTAATGGGATGTGATAAGATGCAATTCTCCAAGATATAACTACTTCTAAATGCGAATCATTCAATACATCACCTAATGACGGAATATGATTTAAATCGGAAATATACGCCCATAAGCCCAATTCAGCAATTCCTGACCCCCCTACAGTAATCGGAAGACTTCCTAATTGAGTAGATGCAGCAGTAGCTAGAATTGAATCAAATAAACCAATATTAGGTTCTACCAATACACCTAGAACCAAGAAAGAAAATCCATGACAAATAAATGCTAAAAATGTAATTCCTATACCCATCAAGAAAATTTTTATTGTACGTTTAGACTTGAAATTTTCTTTGCTCATGTTGCACAGATCAGCGATGGCAGAATTGGTAGAATTTATTATCTTCTCTGACTTTTCTTGAGACAAGAATTTACGTATTATCTTTAATGAAAATTTAGGTAATTGTATATTATACTTTGCAGAAAAAATTACTACAAGTAACCAAAAACTAAAGACCAATAGAGCAACTAGGACAATAATTAGTCCGATTAAATTAGCCCCATTATAGATAGCTAAGATACCTGCAAAGATAGCTAAGATAGCACCTACAAATACATCACAAATAATTTCCATAGTAGCTATCCAAGCAGCATTTCCTGCTGGAACTTTGTTTTTAGTCAACCAAGCGATCCTAATTATTTCACCTCCAACATAAGACGGAGTAGTATTAGTTACGAAATCACTGGCTATCCTTACTGAACATAATTTACTGGTAGAGGCAACTTTATAGCCAAGGAATTTATCAGTGAAAAATTTAAATCGGATTGCCTGACAAAAAAGTTTTCCAAAACTAAATAAAACAGCTAATAAAAATGGAAATAGTCCTACATTAAAAATATCGCTAATAGATATTGGTGAAAAAATAAATAATAAAATCATTGGCAATAAACTCACCAATATAGCGATAATTCTCCAATTCAATGTATTATGGAGTAATCTAGTACAGTTATATAATAATCAATACCATGATATCATTTCAATAAATAATAAAAACGAAAGTCATAATTAATATTGAATTAAAAAATATGAGTATATTGCTTCGGCTTTATAAGATACCAATTGCAATAGATTTGGAAAAGGATAGATAAAAAAAAATGCATACTATATTCGTAACGGGAACCGCAGGATCTGGTAAATCAACATTAACATCAATATTATTACAATGGTATAAAGATCATGATGCATTTCCTATATCGTTAAATTTAGATACAGCAGTAACTGAATTACCATATGAACCGCATATAGATGTAAGAGATTATGTTGATATCAATGAAATAATGATTAAGTATAATCTAGGACCTAATGGTTCAATAATCATCGCAAACGATATATTAGTTAATAAAATGCAAGATATTCAGAAAGAAGTAGATGAATACAATGCAGATTATGTTATAGTAGATACACCTGGTCAAATTGAGCTTTTTGCATACAGATCTAGCGGTCCATTTTTTGTGTCTAATTTTGAATCAGAAAATAAAATGAATATTTTTTTATTTGATGGAGTACTTGCGTCGTCAGCAATTAACTTTGTTGCACTTTCATTATTGGCAACATCAATTAATTTAAGATTTCAAATACCTCAAGTTAATGTCATTACAAAAAGAGATTTAATAATAAACGATTTAGAAAAATTACTAAATTGGACTAATCAAAATAATAACTATTTGCAAAAATCATTAACTGAAGAAAACAATATAGAATTCGGATTATTAAGTAAGGATTTAGTCAATGATTTATATAGAAATGGAATAGGACAAAACTTTGTTGCATTATCCAACAAAACAATGAATGGAATTACGGATTTATCTGCCACAATATCTAGAATACTTAATCAAGGAGAAGAAGTAAATTACTAAAGATAAAAGATGAAAGAAGTTAATATGTGTGTAGCTTCGGCACCATCATCTACGGCTAATTTAGGTTCTGGTTTTGATGTTTTTGGATTAGCGTTAGACCTATTTACAGACGAGGTAAAAATTACTAAATACCCAAATTCAAATGAAAATGGTAGAATATCTATTGATAAAATATTCAGTGCCGAAGAATTCAAAATTCCTATGAATATAAAAAATAATTCTGCAGGATTAGTTATAGAAAAGATTGTCAAGGATTTTAAAATAAATAATTCATTAAAAATAGAGATAACAAAAGGAGTTCCTCCCGGATATGGTATTGGCAGTAGTGCAGCATCAGCAACAGCGGCGGCATTAGCGTGTAATGAACTTTTTGACTTGAAAATGAATAAAGAACAATTGATAAAGTATGCAGTAGAAGGAGAAATAGCATCTGCGGGTACTAAACATTATGATAACGTATCTAGTTCCTTGTTAGGAGGTTTTACTATCGTCAGAACAAAACCAAAAATAGAATTCATAAAAATTGAACCGCCAGAAAATTTGAGGATTGTAATAGCAATTCCAAAGATCAATGTTCCAAAAAATAAGACAGAAGTAGCTAGAAAAGTCATACCAAAAACAATTTCAATTGAAGATTTAACTACCACAATATCCAATGCTAGTTCGGTCGTAGCAGGATTTGCTTCAAAAAATGTAGACATGATAGGAAAAGGAATAAAGGATATAATTGTTGAACCACTACGAAAACAAATGATACCAGGATATGATCAAGTAAAAAAATATGCTTTAGATACTGGATCATTAGCCGTTACAATTAGTGGCGCAGGACCTTCTATAATCGCATTTTTGAATACAGATGAAAATACAAATCAGGTTAAAAATGCAATGAAGAGAGGTTTTCGTGAAAATAATGTAGATAGTGATATATATTTATGTAAACCAAGTAATGGAGCAAAAATAGAAATAAAGGAATAAGATAAAAAAAATATTTTTTATTTTTTCTTGGATTTATTAAGAAATTCTGACATCAATTTTTGTCGGTCATCATGTGCAAAACAAAGAGCCCATCCATAAATTTCCATGCGTAAACCTGAATCAATATCCATATCCATTCCTTTATTAATTAAGAATTTACTCACTTTAACTGCGTTATGACTGTTTTTAGTTATTTCTTTGGCTAGAGATATAGAATCATTAATTAGTTTTTTATTTAGAATTATCGCCAATTTTTTCTTCCTTTCTTTTACTTTATTTTCATCATCAATTGGAACTTCAGGAGGTAAATCATCATCATTAGGATTTAGAGAAACTACTTTATTGACTAGACCTATTTTGAGAGCTTCATCTGCAGAAATCATTTTCCCTGTATAGATGAGTTCTTTTGCTTTGGATGGTCCTACTAAACGTAATAATCGTTGTGTTCCTCCCCAACCGGGTGGAATTCCAATAGTTACTTCAGGTTGCCCTATTTTTGCATTTTCTGATGCAATCCTAATATCACAAACCATAGATAATTCACATCCACCACCTAATGCAAATCCATTAATTGCAGCAATAACTGGTTTTTCCAATTTTTCGATCTTGTTTAAAACAGCATGTGCAGAAGAAGCATATTTTTCAGCTTCGGTTGCCGAAATATTAACCATATAAGAGATATCTGCTCCAGCGCAAAAAGATCTTTCTCCTGACCCTGTGATAATTACAGCTTTTATATTTTCATCGACTGCTAAAATATCAATCGTTTTAGATAATTCCCAGATTACATCTACATTCATAGAATTCAATGCCTGAGGTCTATTTATCTTGACTAGTGCAACATCGCCCATAGGTTCTAGAACAATATATTTCATAGAAGACATACTTACATTACATCGTATACAACATCAATTAAACTTTATTAAATTAGATTTATTGAACAAAAATAAAGATAAAAAATAAATTTAATTATGCGCCAGCCATGCCATTACGTAATTCAACAGCAGCGTGATCTTCGCCTTGGTTTTCTGCGGCATCTTTGTGCATTTCAGACATTGCACAACCCATTTGTGCATCTGGTTTGCCCCTTCGCATTAACCCACGATATAGACCAGCTTCTAATGTTTGACCATGTTCTTTTTCCCATGTTTCTACTGGGATACTATATTTCTTTTGAATTCTGTCTCTGTACCATTCTGGTATAACATTAAAAGCACAGAATGGGATAATTCGCAGATCTGGTGTTAAATAATGAATATCGCATCTCTGTAGTCTTTCTAGGTCTTCGTTATATTTATCTTGGAAGTGCATCATACCTAAGAAGAGAGATCTTACGTGCCAAGACCCTACTGAGTCAAAATTACGTTTCAACAAAATACTTGAAAACATTTTTGCTAAATTAAGTCCCTCAGGTTGTTTTGATCGATCAACAAATTGATTTAATTTTCTTACAACCTCTAACGTAGTCCAATATCTATTTGCACCCGTACGAATTTCATCTGCTTTTTCTTCGAAATATTCCAACATACCTTTTATATCAACAAATGATGGAAGCGGTGTTAGTTTTTTGGTTGTTATATCTTCAAATACATAAGTTCCTGCACCACATGCGAAATGAATAGATAATTCGTATTTTGGTTTCTTGCTAAACGCTTCAATTATATCAGTCATTGGCATACAAGATGGAACTGGGAACCATGCATCTTTCGTAATTTCTCCATTAGTTTGTTCTTCTATGCGATCGATACAATCAGGAATAGTAATTCTGTATTTTTCACGTTCTTTCTTTCCCATTCTCCCTGTTAGAGAAACTGGTTGAAAATTCACTGCGTGTACAACATCTAGATTTTTTTGAGCATATTTTATTATCCCTCCTAATTCATGATCATTAATAGAACGTATCACGGTAGGAACAAATACTACAGTCATTCCACATTTTCGAGCAGATTCAAGAGTATATGGTACCTCCCAATGGTTTTTTGGATTTGTTCTTGGAGTAACACCATCAAAAGAAAGATAGAGATTACTAACACCTGCAGTACGTATTTGACGCATGGTTTCTGGAGATAATGCTAATTTTATTCCATTTGTATTCATTTGAATATGATCTACACCTTCTTCTTTCATGATTTTTACTACATTAAATATATCATCTCTAAGCATGGGTTCACCTCCGGTAATCTGAATAGAATTTCCTGGAATAGGTCTTTCAGCTTTTAATGTTTTCATCATGGCACGAATTTGTTCGTAATTTGGTTCATAAAGATATGCACCTTCGAGACCTTTTTTTACATAGAAAAAACAATACCAACATGTTAAATCACATCTGTTAGTTACTATCATATTAGCTAGTCCAGAATGAGACAAATGATTAGTACATAATCCACAATTCGTAGGACATGCACATTTATCGATCATAACATTTGGAGATTGTGCACCTTTTCCATCTTTCCAATAGGTGCTAAATTTTTTATACATATCAACTGAACCAAAGTATAGTTCTTCACATTCACCATGAGAAGGACAAACTTTACTCATGTATACTTTGCCATCACGTTCAAAAACTTCTGCATCCAAGATCATATTACAATCAGGACAAATACTTTGTGTATAACGAATAGTTTTCTTTACAGTTGAAACCTTATTTGTGACATTAGATATTTGTATTAATTCCATAATATTATATCGGATCAAAATGAAAATTCTTTATATATAAATATAATTCTAAAAATAATAAGGTGATAAGTCTAGTGAATCTAGAAACAAGATCGCATTTAGGATTAAATAAAAAATAGATAGCATATATGATAAGAATATAATAAGATTCTAACCATATTGAGAATGTCCTAACTTACTTCCAGGTTTCATTTCTCTTTGACTTCTCACTTTTCTTACAGCATCTTCAAAATGGTGCATAGAAACTTTAGCTTCGTTAGTATGTTTAGATGCTTCTTCTGGATCTGGATACTTTGCAATATATTCATGCAATAC
>JBNAIF010000241.1:0-4766 GCA_050043595.1 Nitrososphaeraceae archaeon
ACATTTTACAATAACATTATCTCCTCCGACTAATTTAATCACTCTTCCAAACATCTCTCCTTCTTGTGGCATGACTAATTCTTTTAGTGCAGCCTCATTCAAAACTTTTCTTTTACCTAAATCGAATCCTGGAAATATTAAACGAATAAGTAATTTAAAAATGTATTGGAGAACAAGTTAAATATTGTGTATATTATATATCATCATATTATTTTATTTATTTAGAGATGCATGCAACAAATTGTTTATTAAAGAAACACATATATAATGAAATAAAAACATTCATGATCTTGAATAAATATCTTGTAATAACAGGTATATTACTATTGATTTCATCTATTGTAGGATTGGCTTATGGCCAAGATGAAAAAATTGATATTTACAATATTATGGATTTATCAATTACACAAACTATACAATTTAAATCAATATTTGAAATTGAATCTTCAATTTCTGCTTTTATGTTATATGATATCGATACAATAATTTATCACTTAGATAAATAAAAGATATTATAAATATAATAATTTTTAAATTTCATATTATTTTATAAATAAATATTTTTTTTGATATTTATACTAGATAATCCATCTATTTGTTGGTTCACAAACCATATATTATCATTTTTATCTGTTATAACATATTGAACAAGTGATCCTTTTGGAATATCAACTTGTATGTTTTCTCCAGTTTTAGGATCTAGTATAGCTATTGAATTTGTTATATGTTGTGCGATCCATAAATTACCGTTATTATTACTTGTTATGCCAAAAGCGAGACCATTTTTAACTTTTAATGAATAAACTTTGAAAGTTTCTGTAGAGGGATCAAATGATATTATATTATTATTTTTATGGTCACTGATATAGATATTAAGATCATTTGGATTTAAAAATATAAAAACAGGCTCACCCAAAATTTGGGTATCTGAACTATCAGTAAACTTGTTAGGATATTCAATAATTTCTTCAGTATTAAGATCTAGCTTGCCAAATTGACCTTTCAGTTCTACAAACCATATACAATTTCTAATTTCATCGTAAATAATATTTGATGGTAATGAATTTGATGTAGGAATATCAAATTCTACAAAAGTTTTGTTAAGTTGATCGAATTTAATGATTTTATTAGATTTCATTATAGACATCCATAAATTTTGATTATTATCTGTTGTAATACCTGTTATAATATCATCTAAGGGATTTTCATATTGATTTAATTCGTGACTAACAATATTATATTTTCCTATAATATTTTGAATAGGATCTATATACCATAGAATATTTGAATTTGTCTTATCAAATGTTAACAATGTTATGATATCTGTATTTGAAATATTATGTACAGTAAATTTGTTTTTTTCAATATTAAATTCAAATATTCGTCCACTATTAGGTAGTATATCACTAATCCAGATAGAGTTATTTTGTTTATTATATATTGGATAAAATAAAAATGAATGAGATCCTGTACTAAATTCAGATATAGTATAATTCAAACCCATAAAATCAGTTTTTATATTGCTACTATCATTATAAATTTCAAATTTTACTTGATTTTCATGGTACCAATTTTTGTCAATATTTGATATTTCAAAATGATTGTAATATGTTATTATATTTTTTATATTATACCAAGCATAAATAGTTTCTAAATAATGGATATTTAATACTAATATTAACAATAAAGCTGATACACAAATTACTCTTAAATTTACTTTATATATCAACATAAATTAAGATAATAAAATTAAAAATAATAAAAAGATTGATGTTGTTATTATTGTATATTTGTGTTATTATTTTGATTCTGTTCTTCCGCAGCTTTAACTAGATCTTCTATCATTATTACTTTTGGTTCTCCAATTGGAAATTCATCACCAAGTTGCCAAAAATAAAAGATCTTGCCGTATGTCTCATCTAAAACAGGTTTAACAGCTGCAATTTCTTCTTCTGTCATATCAGGAAGAGTTGCATGAACGTTTGGCAATTCTGTAAGATGATAATGCCAATATTTCTTTTCTTCATCTGGTAATTGATTATATTGGTCGGTAGATATTACATATTCTATACCATATGGTTTATCTTGATCGCCCATTCCAGTGGGGAATAATAAGCATGTTGCAGTCATATCATCATAAACTTTGCAATGATGATGGACAACTACATCCAAAAAAGCTGCATCATATCCAGATGTTGAGTTAGGATCTATGTGATTTATAGCTTCTATATGAAGATCATTAAATCCTAATACTGCAGGATATTCAACTTGTCTAGGATTTAACATTTCATTGTATTTCAAGGTATCACTACTATTAGTTTCCTCTGCAAAGATATTTTGGACAGACATTGTAGCACTTCCAATTAATACTAATGCCATAGTTAGTAAAAGAAAAGTATTGATAGTTTTCATCGTTATATCATTAACATATATACTTTTAAATGTTATTTTATTTTGTATTTTTTTCTGTTTCATTGAATAAAATTTATTCTTAATATATAACATTAAAGAAAATGATCTGAATTAACAATAGATGTTGTTAACAAGATAAATTTGCATATTTTTATCTAAATAATATTTTTAATTCTATAATTGTAAAAATATGCAAATAGTTTAATCTAATTGTGTATATGAAATAGATCACAATTATTATTGATACAATGATAATAGTTATCAAAATTCTCTGTTCGGTCTTACATTACTCTTTTAATAAAACTTTTATCAAGTGATGAATGTAATCTATTTTAATTCTAAAAAATTACATGTTGTGGATATTATGTACCTTCATCAATATATACAAATAAAATGGTTTTCATATTTTTCAAGATCTAATAAATTGTTTAACAACAAATTTTTTTTAGGCAAATGATTAAAGTACATGTTTGTGTATTGGTTCAATACAAATCCATAACCAAAAATATTGATTTAGAATTTGTATTACATGACATCAATATTAGATATTAATTATAATGATTTATTTATCTATTATAATTTGCATTTTGATTTTTTAGTCTAAAATGTAACCTAACTACTAATAATAATATTATCGAAGTGGGAATAAAAAGAACAGACAAAAGTACTTTATGATAAATATCTTCTGGTTCAATTTTAATTCCTATAATACTTATTCCGTACACAATAATAAACATAGTCGGAAAAATAAGAGCTAAAATTAATATAAATATTTGTGGATCATTTCTGGTAATTTAGAAAAATTGTTATTATATAGTCCTAAGTTTTAAATTTTTATTATATTAAAAAATTGTCTGATGTAGTTTTCAATTTGGTTCTGAAAAAAGCGAAAGATTTTAAAAAATATTTATAATATTTTTATAAAATAAAGTAACTATTTTCTGATTAAAATTCAAACTATTTTTTATATTTTTAATGATTAGTAGATTATTGTGTGTATTTAATAAATATAAATCCTCAATTAAAAATTATTTAATAATCATCTATCTCTTTTTCAAAATCTATGTCTTCTGCATAAACTCCAGCATGTGAAAAATCTTCCAAAGGTAATCCAAGCTTATATTGTAGTATTAATATTATTTTAGCATATTTTTTGATGTTATCATATTCATATTTATTAATTGCAATTTTGTATCCTAACCACGCTTTTTTGAGCGCTCCCATCGTTTGAGTATCAGTATAACCACTATCAAGCATTATTCCATATTTTCGAGATTTCCTCTGATTATATGAAAATTGTTTATCTGCTGAAATAAATTGTCCTTTGCCTATCTTGATAAATGGAACGCCATTTTTATTATAATAATATCTCACACTAAATTAAATTCTAATTGATATTTAGAACTTGTTACGACATTTAAAGCATCAGAACGTTGATCGTGGGTCTAAAAAGTGCCTTTTTCCCTTCCTACATTTATTTTTTAGAAAATATTAACTTTTCTAAAAAAACATGAAGAAACATGAAGAAAATTATCATATTTCTTATATTGTATTCAATCACGTTTCAGTAATAAACTTAGAATAACAATACAAAAGTTGAAATGAAATAAAACGAAATGAAACTATTAGATTATTTTAGAACCTTCTGGATCTATTGTACCATAAATGTTTTCAAATTCATTTAATTTTTCATCTGTAAATATGTAATTTCTATGATTGTATAAAAAATGTTTAAAGAAATCAACACTGTTTGTTTTTATTCTTTTGTATTTTATATTATCAACACTTTTTTCGGTAGTATTATGTTTTATTTGATATAATCCAAGCTTTCCATCAGGATTGTATCCTTCTTGCCATTCATAATTGTCCATTAATGACCAATATAAATAACCTATAATGTTAGCCCCTTCTTTGATAGTTCTTTTGATTTTTTTAGGATATTTAATACCTTCATTTTTTTCTAAAATATATAGATTATTACATTTCGAACAAATTTTTTGTTTTTCTTTGTAAATTAGAAAACTATTACATGATAAACAAGGTATAAATTTATAGATCTAATATAATCATAAAAGTTTTTCAACACTAATCTGTAGATGTATAATAATTATATGTTTATATCAGAATTTATTATTAGAAATAACAATTTAGATCTGTTGCAAAAATGCATCGCAACCTTAAGTACAAATTGCATAAATGTTACTATTAATCATGAATATATTATTAAAAATTATATCAACAATATAAAATACTCGATTACATTGTTATAATTAATTTTTAAAAGATATCTACATAATTTTGCCATTTTTTGGTATTGAGAAACCATCCGATCGAGTTTGTTCAATAAATAATGT
>JBNAIF010000242.1:0-3362 GCA_050043595.1 Nitrososphaeraceae archaeon
AAAAAATAGAATCAAATCATTTCCAAATATTAAAGAAGTTTATGAAGTGGTTGAAAAGATAAAATAGGTTATTTAATAATTTGTAAATAGAAATTAGTCAGATCATATTTATAAACAATTATCAAATAAGAAAATATAAAACAAAAGCAACTTCAGAAAGAAATTAACATATAGTTTTTTTTATTGACTTATAAGTATTGAATTTTCTTCAAATTATATTTTATATATGTATCAATAACTTTATCAAGATTCTTTGATCAAGATCTGATTTTCTTTTGTTACTATATTGTTACATTTGTTTTATATTTACTTATAATAACTAAATTACTTGTTATAATAAAGTAACAATATATCTGATAACAATAAACTAATTTGAAAAAAACTAAATAGAATAGTATAAATTTATAGCATATGTCTATAAAATTAATATGAGATATTTAAGAAATATCGAGACATATAATAGAATTCTATAAAAAACGAGATGAAACTTAATTTAGAACAGATATCATATAAAGAAGTATGAATGAATATAAAATAATAGAATTTAGGTATATAACATACAATAACAAAATAACATTCAGATAGCTTTATTTCTATAAATCTATTTTTAGAGATAAAAACATAAATACGATTTGTGATCTTTAAAAAACAATGTCTTACTATGTTATTCTCATGAGTCTTAGTGAACATGGGATAGAAAAAATAAAAGATTCTCCAAAACGTGCAGATCACTTTAAACAAGTAGCAGAAAGTAAAGGATGTAAAGTACATGATATCTTTTGGACATTTGGACAGTACGATGGAGTTGGTATTGTCGAAGCGCCTGATGACACTGCATTGATGTCTGCACTCCTATCAGTAGAGAGTGAAGGTAATGTAAGAACCTCTACCCTTAAAGCATTCAAATATGAAGAAGCAAAGAAAATAATAGGTAATTTATAGCTAAATAAATAGGAAAAAATTCCTTATCTATCTATTTTTTCTTTATTTCCATTCCCAAATTCTTATTTCGGAATTATTTAATTCGTCTATATCGTTTTCAAAAACTCCCAAAACGTTGTTTAGAAAAGCAAGTTTTTCTTTTGTAGATGACGAAACTTTAAAGTATATACTACCGATATATCTCATTTTCCCAGCAGTTTCGGTATAGTAACCTGTGGCATGACCTGTAAAACCTATACTTTCGCTTCCTTCTTTGGTCATGATTATTCCATTCGTTTGACCGTAAGGAATACCATCAAATCCTGTAATACTAACATAAGTATGCAATTCTGTAACTTCTATATCTCTAAATGTACCAACAGTTGAAACATTAAACTCGATCTTTGGAGAATTTGTCGCATCTATGACTCGTTGACTTGTAATCTTACCTCTAAGATCACCTATTTTATCTACTAACATGACGATATAATTGGATTAAAAATATTTAAAGTTATTTTATTTAATTATTGTATGTATAGACTGATTTTATTTGTCTTCTTTATTGGTAATTGTAATGTTTTATATCTATCCATATTATTTGTATTTTAATCTTTATTTATAGAAATGGTAAACAAGAATAATAAAAATAAAATAATTAGAAACGATCTAGACTATTTCCACTCCCAAACTTTTTCTGCATGTTGATAGTAATGTGCTTCTGCTTCAACTGCACCTATAGTATTATTAAGAAAGGAGAGTTTTCCATTGGATGAAGTTTTATAGAAGTATAATAATTTGTTTAATCTCAATTATTTTTTTCTACAAGAAGAAAATTTTCAATATATTTATTTTTATTAATTATCTTTTGCGATATTTTTTCGGCATTAGGATTAATACTCTTTCCTATTATTAAGGCTAATCGAATTTTTCTTTTACTACGTAAGTGATATTCTTTTACTTTGTTGTTAAAAAATAAAACATCGTTCGAATTTACTTGTTCATCAATTATTTTTATTATGATAGATCCTTTTTCTTCAAGAATTTGTTTCAGTCCCTTTATGTTAGATCGAATTATTCTATCAGGATCTATCAGAATATCAAATATTATATTTTCATTTATTTTAACATCTAATAAGTTTCTTTTATTTTGATCTGATTCTAAATAGCTTAATAAAGAATGACTCATATCATCAAATAAGTTAGCAATAGCAACTAATGCATCCTCTTTTGATCGTTTATTCATTAATATTTTTACTTCAGTAACAATAGAATTGTGTTCAAATAAATCTGACCATAAAACCATCATATTTTTCCATTTTAATATAATTGATAATAATAGGGATAATAAAATTACAGAAGATATTGCCAATATCATAATAATTAAATCATTTAGATAATCAGAAATTACTGGATAATGAATTTCTGCAAGTATATCTAAGATAGAAAATATGATCATTATTCCAATAACGATTATAATTATATAGTAGTTTTTTGCAGTAGAATTAAGAATTTCTGCGGATCTATTAGCATATTGTGTGACCATGATTCGAGATTTACTATGATCATTATTTTTTTTCATTTATTGTTGATTTATACATTTCAACTATAAAAATTCATCTAGCAAAAAATGTAAGAATATTGAAATGAATGAGGTCGTAATATTATTAATAAATTTTATGGTACAAGAATTTAAATATAATCACTTTTTTAATGGACATAAATTATTTGATTAAAATATTTGTACTAATAATAGTAATATCAACTTGTTAAATTGTTTTTAGTAACAAATACTTTATACATTTATATATTAATCAAGATAACAATTTAGAATGTCCAAAAATATGAAAAAATATATCACTACAATATTTGTTCTATTTTCTTTCTTGGCTATTATTCCTTTTGCTTATGCAGAACTTGAAAATGTAACAGAATACAAATTTATAAAGAAATGGGGTGGTGCTGGCGAAGATGATGGACAATTTCTCAGACCCCATGATCTGGATTTTAGTCCAGATGAAGAAATATTATATATAGCTGATAGAGATGGTGCAAGAATCCAGGCATTTGACAAAGAAGGTAACTTTCTATTTAAATGGGGTAAAAAAGGTACAGGAGAAGGCGAATTTACTACTCCATATGGCGTGGATGTAGATTCTGAAGGTAATGTTTGGATAGCCGATAGAGGAAATCATCGTATTCAAAAGTTTGATAGTCAAGGTAATTTTATAATGCTTTTTGGTAATGGAGATTTTAAACATAGTGATGAACCTGGAAAATTTGATAATCCAAGACATGTTCTAGTAGATAAAGATGTAAAATATGTCTATGTTGCTGATTCCAAAAATGATCGTATTCAAAAGTTTGATGTTAATGGAACATTCATAAAAGTTATTGGAAAAAGTGGCGTTGGACCAGGTGAATTCAGTTTAGTGACTACAATA
>JBNAIF010000243.1:0-5856 GCA_050043595.1 Nitrososphaeraceae archaeon
TTTGTGATGAAATTCTCATTGTATATTCTTATCCAGTCTAGGATATCTATATTTTTCGTAGTAAAGTTTTAGAAATACTGCAATATGGTATTGAGAATGATTAAAAAAATAAATTTCATATTTAAAGTAAGGATATAATACTCCAAAATCTTAAAATCTGAAAACTCAATAGTATAATTTAATATAATTTTAATATTTTCATTCTTTGATTGCAAAAAATGTAGATGTTGTATATATAATTTTGATTGGAAATTTTCCTATTAGTGTACTGACCTGTTCATTCAACAGTGAAAACGACGATTAATTTAGTCTAACAACCAATGTAAGCTAGTTGAATACGAAAGATAATTTTTGTATATCTCGGATTGCAAAAAATGTAGATGTTGTATATATCGTGTCTAAGGAAATTGTTAGTAAAAATTGTAAGCCTCAATCTTTTTCATTCACCAATAATAATGTCCAATTCCATAGTCAACAATTAAACAAGATAAACAAAAATCTAGATAATTCGTTTAATCCAGTAATAGCAACAAAACAAGAAATTTCTTTGTGTTGAAGATAATCATATTTACAACGTGATATATATTATTTTTTCATTTATGAATGATACTGATCAATCAATCCCTATCAAACAGAATAAAAAAATATGATTAGTCAAAAATGTAATTAGGATAATTATAGGAATAAACAAAAATAGTTTCGAGTTTTTTTATGTGTATAACTTTTAGTTTATCTAAAAAATAAAATTCTATACAGCATAAAAACGAAAATATGTAATAAAATAATAGTTTTGGTTTTATTTTATTTTATTCAAAAAAATATTAATATTATCTTTGGTTTATTATCTTTGGTTTATATCTTCCAAGTAATAATGAATTTCCAACAACAGTAACCGAACTAAATGCCATAGCAGATGCAGCCAAAAATGGAAGCCAAGAATAAACATTAGGTCCAAGAAAAGGTACTAAAATACCTGCAGCTACAGGAATCAAACCAGTGTTATAAACAAACGCCCAAAATAGATTCTGTTTTATCTTTGTTACAGTTTTCTTCCCCAAGTCTAAAGCAGTAACAATATCTCTAAGATCATCTTTAATCAAGATAATTCCTCCTGTTTCTTTTGCCACATCAGTACCAGAACCTATAGCAATTCCTAAGTCAGCTTTAGCAAGTGCTGGTGCGTCATTAATACCATCACCCACCATAGCCACTGCGCCAGAACTACTAGACTTTTCTTGGAATTTCATTGATTTTTCGTCAGTTACTTCCTTTTTTTCTGCTTGCTCTAAAAGATCTCTGATAACTCTTTCTTTTTCATGAGGTAATACATCTGCAATTATATTTTCAATTCCTAGTTTTGAAGCAATTGCCTTAGCGGTATTAATATTATCTCCTGTTAACATTATTACATTAATTCCCATAGATTTAAGCGAATCTACAGTTTCCTTAGCATATTCTTTTAATGTGTCAGAAATAGCAATTATACCAGATAATTTATGATCTATTGAAACTATAATTGCAGTTTTTCCTTCAATTTCTAAATCTTTTAATTTCAAATTTACAAATTCTTCATCTTTTTTTGAAGAAAAAACATTATTATCTTTCATTAATTTTCTGTTACCAATAAGAATAACATGTTTACCGTATGTAGCTTTAAGTCCGTGTCCGGATATAGATTCAAATGAATCAGGTGTACTGATAGAATCTCCATTTATATTCGAATCTTGAATCGCTTTTTTTACTATTGCCTTACCCAATGGATGTTCAGATCCCTTTTCAGCTATTGCAATAAGTCTTAGTAATTCAGAATTTGTAATCTTTTTTGGCTTGTGATCATTACTATCATATATGTCGCTACTCATGACTTGATAATTTTTTTCTTTGTTATCATTATCATCAAGAATAATAACATCTGTTACTTCCGGCTTGCCTTTAGTTAATGTTCCAGTTTTATCAAAAACAATAGTCTTGATTTTTTTTGCAATCTCTAAATGATCGCCTCCTTTAAACAAAATTCCATTTTCTGCTGCTTTTCCTGAACCAATCATAAGAGCAGCAGGAGTTGCAATTCCTAATGCACATGGACAAGCAATTATCATTACAGAAACAAATGCCAACAATGAAAAAGTAAGCCCAATTCCTCCTAAAAAATACCATCCAAATCCAGAGACTATTGCAATAGTAACTACAATAGGTACAAAATATTTTGCAACTTGATCGGCCATTTTTTGTATAGGAGCTTTCCCAGTTCTTGCACTTTCTACCATTTTAATAATGTTAGAAAGAACTGTATCTCTACCAACCTTTGTAACTTTAACTTGAATAAGACCACTTTTATTTATCGAAGAACCAATGACTTCATCACCTTCCGTCTTGTCTACAGGTATACTCTCGCCTGTTATTAATGACTCATCTATTGACGAAGAACCTTTTAATATTATACCATCAGTTGGAATCTTTTCACCAGGTCTTATTATCATTATATCATCTTCTTGAACTCGTTCTACAGGTATTTCAACCTCTTCTTCAGTATCTTTTTTGATAACTTTAGCCATTCTAGGTTGTAAATTGAGTAATTTTCTTACAGCGTTAGATGCTTTTTCTTTGGTTCTTGTTTCTAATAATCTACCTATTAATAATAAAGTTATAATGATAGCTGCTGTTTCAAAATAAACATCTTCGAAAGGAAATAGTCTTGGAAAGATAGTAATAATAGTACTATAAAAATATGCAGCACTAGTACCTATAGCTATTAGGGTGTCCATATTAGCAGCCTTTGCTTTGACGCTGTCCCAAAATCCCTTATAAAATCTCCAGCCTATCCAAAATTGAACTGGTGTTGCTAATGCTAATAAAACAAAATTATTAATAGTTTCGGGTAAAATAGCAATATAAGTTAGAATAATTATAGGAATACAAAATATAATACTGGAAATTACATGCATCTTCAACCGTTTCATTTCTTTTTCAGGTGCAGTAAACTCATCCAAACAACCTGAACTACAAAAATAATAATCAACTCCTTCGTTGGAAGTATGTTTTATAGATGATGACTTTTCCTCAACAAACATTCCACAGATAGGATCTTTAGCCATGTGTAAAATCATTGTAATCAAGGAAAATATAAACACTAGACTTTACAATTGTAAAAATCAAGACTTTACCTAAATTTCATAACATTAATAGTAGTATATACAAAATATGATGAAATTATCATTTAATAAAAACAATCTTTTAACTCAAAAATTAAAAAATATGACATATTCTTTATATTTCTTAAAAAAATAATAATGTAAGACTAATTTAAAAATAAAAAATTATTCTTATTCTTCTTTTCTATATTTTTTTTGCAAGGATTCTATCCTTCCTTTGTACTTTTCTTTATATGATGCTCTACAATTTATACAACAAAGATATCTTTCCATATTCGCAAACTTAAAAATATGAGTTTTCCCTGAAATAATATCTTTACAATAATCACATTTTAACTGAATTCCAAGATCTTTTTTTATTAGTCTATTATAATTTTTATCTCCATGTCCGTGTTTATTTGATTCAATAATTCTTTTAATATATCTACTAGTAATAGTTTCTGGATCTATTTTTTCAAAATCAAAAATTGGGGATATTGATTTAATAAATCCAATATTTAATAACCTATCATACCTTGTTTTAACTGTAGGAGTGCTGATTCCAGTTGCTCTTGATATTTCTCTAAATGATTTTCTTCCATCTTTTAACAACTCTTGGATTATTTTTACATCAATGTCAGTTAGAATAAGTGGCAATTTAATAATAAAATAATTTAATAATTATAAAGTTTTAGAAATGTAAGGAAGATATCAAATTAACATTTGTAAACTTACTATTTAAATATCCTAAATTAAAAGTCATATTCAAACATGAAACATACAATCGGTTCAGTATTGTTGGTCTTTGCATTAATGGGAATTTTAAGTATTAATTTTTTTATTCCCAAAGCAATCGGCCAAAATTTGATTCAGATGGTAGATGAAAAATTATCTTTTAATGATTTATTTGAGCTTGTAGAAAATTCTGTAGTTCAAATAACCAGAACAGTTCCTTCAACCGGCATAACTCCGGCACAAGAAAACACCACTGCTTTAGGATCGGGTTTTATTTATAGTGATGAAGGTTACATAATTACTAACAACCATGTAGTTGAAAATACAAAAACTGTAGATATTACATTTATTGATGGTGAAAGATATACTGCAAATGTAACTGGAACTGATCTTTTTAGTGATCTAGCAGTAATTAAAATAAATGAAAATGTAACTGATTTACCATCTTCGTTAAAAATAGGAAATTCATCTATGCTTAAAGTTGGAGATATTGTTGTAGCGGTAGGAAATCCATTTGGACTTCAAGGTTCTATGACAACGGGAATAGTAAGTCAGATAGGCCGCTTGTTGTCTGTCCATGAAGAAGGCTTCTCAATTCCTAATGCAATTCAAACAGACGCACTTATAAATCCGGGAAATTCAGGAGGACCTTTACTAAATCTTAAAGGCGAAGTAGTTGGAGTAAATACTGCAGGAATATTTCCAGGATCAATAGGATTAGCAGTTCCTTCAGATACAGTATTAAGGATAGTCCCTGTTTTGATTGAACATGGAAATTATACTCATCCATGGTTAGGAATTACAGGTGCTACGTTAACTGCAGATTTGGCAAAAAGAGAAAAGATCGATAGAGATCAAAAAGGAGTGATTATAGATTCAATAGTAAAGGACAGTCCAGCAGACAAAGCAGGATTAAATGGGAGTACAACTAATCAATATGGTGAAAAAATTGGCGGAGATTTAATTACAGCAGTCGACAATAATAAAATAATAAAGATAGAAGACTTGATTTCCTATCTTGAAGTAAACAAATCAGTAAATGATACTGCAACGATTACAGTACTACGAAATGGAGATACACTAGATAAAGAAATTACATTGGATAAACGGCCTTTGATTCCGCCTACATTAAATCAAGAATAGAAATAATAAGTCAACTATAATGGTTGTTTAAGTAGTATTACCTAAATAACCATTATTCAAGATTTTCTTGAACTCACATTAATATATATACGAGATGGTTAAAGTTAAAGAAAAAATTGAACTCACATTACCGCAAATAGAATGTCCTAACGTATTTTTAGTTGAATTTATTTAGATTGCCAGATTATTATATTAATAGAACTACAAACTGCAGAAATTGTGACTTTTCTTTATTTTCTTGTGTTTCTAGCAATAACAACAATTGTTAACTAGTATAGTTTACAAAAAAAGAACTTTCAGTGGTCTTGTTTGCTATAATATGACTACATAATAATATGAAATACTGCTATAACATTTATTGAATAATTCGTAAATATCTAAAATGATTATAGATAATTCAATAAATGAATAACTTATCTTGCATAGTCTATAAAATCAGACCAAAAATATACTGGACGGTGAAATATTCTTTTTAGTCTGGATGACTATGCAAGTTATCTTATGCAGACGAGTAAGTGTATTATAATTATTTCAAATAATAAGGATTATTTACGTTAAATATATAGAGATATATAGAAAATAGACATATAAATTATCAGTAACGGCTGTATTGTGTATTGCCATACATTTAAACTAACAACACTCCTGAATGAAGTTTGTCGTAATCTTAATAAAAAGAAATACTCTAATAAACTTACTATAACAAAGTTAACTCATAATTTATCAGTAATGATTGTATCAATATGTCGCACATAAAGGATACAATCATTACCGAGATCCTATAGAATCAAGAATAATTGTGTAAAATTATTTATAATTGGATCCATATATTCCATTTTTGGTATTT
>JBNAIF010000244.1:0-14214 GCA_050043595.1 Nitrososphaeraceae archaeon
CCTTAAAGTTGTAAAGGTCAAGAATTTTTTTTGCATTAGTATACTGACTTTCCCATCCATCGTCAAAATTTATGATTACAATTTTAGGTATATCAGTATCGGATTTAAGAGAATAAGATTCAGCAGTAAAAATTATAAAAATTAGGAAAGTGAATATTAAAATAATAATATAATACAAGTTACTATAAAAAAAATAAAATATAATTTAAATCTATATTATTAGTTATCTCTAAAGATTTTTAATTATAATGAATATATAATATTATTTTATAAAAATATTATAGAAATAGACTGTGTTACCTTAAGATAAACTTATTACCTTTCATGAACTGCATTACATTTTTATTCTATCGTTGTAAAATCATACAAATAGTTAATCCAATTGCATACAGATACATGACTTCTTTTCTCTTATGGCGATATTATTAGTGCCTTAGATGTATTACGTAAACTTTCCCGAAAAGTACAGATAAAGAGAATACATTACAACAAAGGTAAGATATTCTATTTCTTTCGAATTTTATATTCATATGATATTTAGAATATGCTTAGCTATATCTGTTACCGCTTAACACAGCTAAAAATCTATCTCGACTAATTCTTATATGTTTAAAAAAATATACTTAATATCCCTAAAACTTCTTTTTAAATAGAAAGAACTAAAATATATTAAATTAATTAATCTATATGGATAAAAAAATTGATGAGAAAACATTAGAACTTTTAAATGGTCCAAATTTTGCGTCTATTGCAACGTTAATGAAAGATGGTTCTCCGCAAGTGACGCCTGTATGGATTGATGTTGATCAATTTAATAACTATATTTTAGTAAATACTGCCAAGGGAAGGGTTAAAGAAAGAAATATTGATAGAGATAATAGAGTTGCAATGAGTATTTTCGATTCCCAAAATCCATATAATTTTGTTTCAATTAGGGGAAAAGTAATTGAAAAAACTACTAACAAAGCAGATCATCATATTGATTCATTAACACAAAAATACCTAGGTATAAAGAAATATCCATATCGAAAATCCGATGAACAACGAATAATTCTCAAAATAGAACCAACCAATATATTTCATTTTAATATTCCTTTACCAGCAAAAGAATGAATTTTGAAATCAATTTTTAAAAGATTTTCGATACTTAAGATAAGTTTATAAAATCTTTTTTTTTGATCATCTTCATGAAATATTTCACTTTTTTTTCGATTTCACTTTTTTTGATCATCTTCCTATTTTCTATGGTAACAATTAGCTGGAATTCTAATAATTCTATTTTGTTATTCGCTCAAGAATCTATGTCAAATAATCTAACTACTTATGGAACATTAAATATAGTCTCTAAATACATAAATGGAACTTCTTTTCCTAGTTCATATATAATTAAATCAGATATTCCTGAAAGTCAATCATTTGAGATAGACGACAATTCGGATATTGATTTAAAGAATTCAACTATTGGAGTAATCTCTTTATCTAATATACAGTATGGGAATTATACCATTACCCAAAACTTTGAAGATCTATCATCTAGTTCTTTGTCTAAATTTGTTCAAATTAATAACGATAATCCTAATGCAACTGTAATATTTATTAATAAATTAGATGATCAAAAGTCAATTAGATCAGCTTTTGAATCAAAAATTATTACTTATACTGCTAAATTCGTATGCGGTTCTGTAAGAGGTGATGAAGGACCATTAAGACCTGGACATTATGACACTGATATTGGAATATATAATAAACAAAATTATCCACTTGTTATTTCTTGGTATATTGTTCCAAATGATGAGATCAAGACAAATACTATTTTAACAAAATTATCCTCTGAAAGTGCTACAGGAATTACATGCTCTGATTTTACGAATCTGCTTAATATTCAGCCTAGTGATACTGATCTAATCGAAGGATTCATCATTGTGGAAATTGATCTATTAAGTAATAATGTATTTTCATTATCTAGAAATCAGAATCAAGAAGCTACATTAAGCTCATCTAATTTTAATAACGATAATCTAGATCTTGTTGATGTACATGTATTTTATACCGCAAATGCATTAGATTATTTACCTCATGAAATACTAATTGATAAAATTAAATTTCAAATATTGAATGATAATACTAACAAAATTCCGAAATCTCTCTTAAACAAAGATCTCGAAATTTCAGTTAGATCCATTCCAAATGAAATTATAGATCAAGAGAAAAAAATTAAGAATATTTTGTCTAACAATTATAATTTAACTAAGGAAGAATCAAATGATATTAATCTCATTATACAAGATACTGATGTTGGCGTGGGAAGTATGATTGATGATCATGCTATTTCTCTTTTTAAATTAACTCCAGAATTAAAATAACTGTCAATTTATTGTATTATGATCTTAGTTTGTGCATCTGGAATAAAATACTCGACTGATAAGAAGTATTTGAGTTATTTATAAGATAAAATCCAGGTAAGTTATGAATTTAAGCAAAAAAATATTGATTTTTTAAAAATTCGTAGTTATTTATGAAATATTATTAAAAAAATCCAAAAATTGATAAATATTAATAACTTTCCTCTCTGGGTAAAAAATGAAAAGGAAATGTTATGTTTAGACAAAAAAATTATCTCAATAACATGAACTTCTTAAAATAAATTATAATGAGAAATTAAAATAATAATGTAAATTAATCTATTTTCATATGATCAAGTCTGAAAGTACAATGATATAGATATTATAATAGAATATTCATATCCTGATTAAAATACTACACATTATACTCAGTATGATTTTTCTTAGAATCAACAAAAATAAGATTTGGTACTATTTCAAGTATAAAATTTAAACTAATATAATTAAGTTGCATTCAAATTAAGCAGGATCAGTGTATCTACTTAGAGTTTTACGATCTAGGTTTAAAAATAATTTGTTTGCGTAATTATACATTCTGACGAGAATATATGATATACTTTAGTTATGTTAAATAAATTAGTGTCTTTTATTCTAATGTAATAGGTATTGTTAAATCGAAATTTTCAGTATTCATAAAAATGAAAATATAACATTATAATATATAAATACTTTGAATGTATAATTTTAATTGGTTCTAAAATAAATTTTACATTTTAGCTAATAAAAATTATTTTACATAATTAAAACCGTCTTATCATAAAAATGACTAAAAATTGATCGGCAAGAAAATTTCTATTTTGCTAGTTCTACTTGGAACTATTGCATTTGTTTTACCAGGAAGTGTTTTTGCTAATTGGACTATTCCATCAACTTTTACACTTCCCGAACAATTTAGCACATATGATGGGAATGAATTAAAAATTGATTATCCTTTTAGTTGGAATGTTCTCGAAGAATCTAATAGCGTTACTTTTACTCCACAGAATGACACTACTACAACTATTAAATTAAGTAAGACTCCTGTAAGCTCTAATCTAATTTCATTAAAATCCATTGTTGATTCCACATTACAAGATTTAAGCAAGAATTTCGATAATTTCAAGCTCTTAGAATCAAATACTATTCCTAATACACAAAGAATTCCAACTCATCAACTTGTATACTCATATGATTCTACAGATGACTCCCAAATGATTCAAAAAGATTTTGGAATTATTAGAAATGACAATTTATATATACTAACTCTTTCCGCAGATGGTTCCACATACTATGAATATCTACCAATAATGGATAGAATGATAGCTTCATTTAATCAGTATGTTGGTCAGTTAGCTATTCAAAAGTATTCACCACAATTGATTCAACCAGTAATGGAATCAGTAAATGCAATAGGAGATTCTAACGCATCAATCACACTCGTTGAATTTGGAGATTACCGTTGCGGATTCTGTGCTAAATTCCATCAAGAAAGTAGGGGTCAAATATTAGACAATTATGTTGATACAGGAAAAGTTCAATTGATATTCAAAGATTTTGTAGTTAATGATCGTGGTGGCTATAAAGGATCTGCACAAGCAGCATCTGCATCTTATTGTGCTGCAGAACAAGGGAAATATTGGGAATACCATGATGCGATATACGACAATTGGAAAGGTGAATCAAATTGGGTAAATACTGATTTGTTATTGACATTTGCAGAAAATGTTCAAATTCAAGATATTGAAAAATTCAAAGAATGTCTTTCATCTGATAAATATAGTGAAATAGTAAATGAAAATAATCAATTAGCTCGTTCTTTGGGACTAACTGGAACTCCTTCTTTTGTAGTTTTGAAAGATGATGTAGCTCAACAAATAATTCCAGGTGCAGTTCCTTACCAGGTATTTGATGCAACATTTACTGCCCTTCAAAACAATTAATTTTTTTTCTTTTAATTAATATTATAGATAAAATAAACTTCTAGTATGTATCGTGATTACAATAAGATTTCAATATGGTATTTCTTGATACTTATCTCTTTTTCATTACTTTTTTTTTCTTATGCTATTGATCTCAATTTTGATAATCTATACTCTCCTATATTGATGTCCAATTCTCTAGATTTCATAGCATTTGCAAACCCTGTAGAAGAATCTAAACAACAAGCAATACAAAAATTTGAATCACAATTTTGTGGATTAAATACAGAAACAAAATCTACTTTTTATGTAAAAGAAATAAAGTTGGAAAATAAATGTGAAATGCCGGTTGGGATTACAATTGATTCAAATAATTCAGTCTGGTATTTATCTACAAAACATGGAAGTCTAATCAATTATGATCCTAAAAGTTCAAATTTTTCTTCTTATTCTGTACCATTATGGAAATCTAGAGACAATCCCATAGATCATTCTTTTGTTTGGGATTTAAAATTTGATCCTACTGGAGAAAATTTATGGTTTACTGATGAAAAACAAAATCTAATATGGAAATATTCGATATCTGAAAACAAATTTGAACATTTTAAGGTTCCAGATACAAATTCTGTATTTGGAACTGTTTATCCAGTTTCATTAGATTTTGATAATAACGGTAATATCTATTTCGTAGGAATAAGATCCACTGATTTGTGGATAGGAGATATCTCTACCATGAAATCTGGAACAGATCAAGGTATTTCTACTATTTCAATGCCTGTCACTGTCTTTGAAGGTCTATCTCCAAATTTAATAAGTACCGGTTCTCTTGTTGTTGATAAAACAAATAATGTAGTATGGATTTCTATGTTGGCTTTTGGTTTTAAAGGACAAATATTAAAGTACGATATATCTAGCCAATCATTTGAAATTTTTGAATTACAAGAATTGCCTTCTCCAGTAGGTTTGGCAATAGATGAAAAAAATAATATCTGGATTAGCGACCATGGCACTAGTATATTTGCGCAGTTAAATTCTAGTACTGGGGAACTTACTAAATTTGTTACTTCGCCAGTATCATCACGGATAAATGATGGTAAAAAATTTGATAATGCATATACATTGCCATATTGGATGAGAAGTGGAGATAATAATACTGCACTTATTTTTAATGAGCATACTGGAAACAAAATAGGTAAATACTATCCGCAAAATATGACTCTAGTCGAATATTGGATTCCAAGTCAAAATAAATTCTTTGGTGTATGTTCTGAAGATTCAAAATCTGATTCTTGTGGAATAGGTAACATTTTACAAATATCGTCTGAAGTTAATAGTTCTATATGGTTCACTGAATGGTCTGAAAATAAGATCGGCATGGTAGACACTTCTATTCCATTACCATTTTCAGTTTCAAGTTCCATAAATAATTTAAAAATAAAAGCAGGTGAAGCAAAGGAAATTAAAATATTGTTGGAATCTAATTCTGATTCTAAAATTAATATGTTTTCTTCAGCAAGTTTTAATCCAAGTGGTAGTTTGGGGAATAGTTTAGGTTTATTCAACAAAAAATCTTTAGATCTTACTCCTGGAAATTCTGAAGAAATATCATATATATTAACTATTTCTCCTGATGTTGCAATGGGTCACTATATATTGATGGTCGGGGCTGAAAATGAATATGTTTCCATATCAAAAGCTATAAATATAGAAGTGATTTGATTTTTATTTTTTTTAATTTAATACTTATCATAATCGATATATTCTTTGTTTACATTGCCTTTTATTTTCGAAATAATAATTATTTAAAAATTAAATTAATTATTTGATTATATTTGTTATCATTGAATATATGATATAGCTATAAATTAAAATCTTATATATTAACTTTTTAAAAAAAAAATCTCTATGATTTTTATATATTATTATACAGATAAATTCTAGTAACTAATCATTCATATTCTTAATATACCAGAAGAATATACTAATAGATAATATGGGTTATATCTTCTGGATGATATCTATTGTACTTTTTTTGGCTATTGTAGGATTAGGCTGGGAAACATTTTTTACTGGAGTAGTAAAGGGTGCTGATAAAATTGGTATTACACCTATTGTCAAAAATCTGACAGACAGTACCAAAGAATCAATAACCGACCTAATTTCCGAATCTTCTTCTGAAACCGTAAAACGAACACTTTCTCAGCCTGAACGTTATTATGAATAAAATTTCTTCTATATTTTATTTTTATATTAGTGAATTATATGTCTTGTCTATATCATCTAATGTTGTTTTTTGATAATTTTTTATTTTCGTCAAAACTTCTATTGCCGCATTTTTATGTAAAAATTCATTGTTGTTTCCACATCTATATGAATAAGTACATCTAGGACAACCATCTTCATTTTTGCAAGGACATTCATTCACAATTGTTAATGCTCTTATTATTGCTTTTTCAAATCGTTCAAACAAGCTTCTGCTAGCACCATTCCCTCCTATGCTACTGTCATGTATCACAATAATTCCTGTATTTCCCAGAGATATGCCTCCTAAATCTTGTGAAGACCCTCCTGTTATCATAGAACTTCCTTCTATTATCACATGTTCTGTTGCATGATATCCACTAACTTCTAGATATTCTTTATTCTTAGAATTTTCTAGATTTTTTATGGGTTTGGGTACTTTAAAAACAAATCCTTTTGTAACATACTCATACATTATTGGATTATCAAAAAATTTTTTTATACCTTTATTAACTTCTTTACCAATTTCAATATTTACATATCCACTTACAATTTTTTGGATTTTTAATAAACAATATTTTAATTCTATTCCATAATATTTTCTTTTTTCTAGAACTTTTAATATTTCTGGATTTTCATTAACTATTGCTTTTGTATAATATTTATAATTATTAGAAACATTTTTTAAAAATGACGAATATTTGTGACTTTTACTATCTATTACAAGTTTTTGAACAATGTATCTTTTTCCTGCAATAAAATATATTGCTTGATCATGTAATTCTTCTAAGGCTTGAGGTAAATTTCTACTTCCTATAATTTTATCATTAAAAATAATATTCACATTCTCTCCTATTCCTCTGATATTGTATTTTTTTAATCTTTCTTTTGTCTTTTTGGTTGGTAAGAATTTATTATTTTCCATATATAGCATATCTTGTTTACATAACTTTTGAATTAAATCCCAGATAGGTTTAGCTTCTTTCATGGATATTTCTCTATCACAAGCCATTGCAAGTATTTGATTTTCTTGTACTACATAATTTTGTGGATCAATAAAGGGAATTTCTTCATCGTCAAAATAGTCTTTAGGATGGAATTTGTAATATTGACTAATAGGATCATTTCCCAATGCTAAAAATGCATATCCTTCGTTTCCTCTTCTAGAAGCTCGTCCGATTCTTTGTACTAGTCTGTTTATAGGAACTATGTTTGATATTACTGTATCAATTCCTCCTATGTCTATTCCTAGCTCAAGTGTAGGTGTTGCAGAAAGTGCGGTGATTTTTCCGTTTATAAAAGAATTTTCAATTATTTTTCTAGTTTTAGGTAACAGTCCTGCTCTGTGAACTCCTATTTTTAATCCATTTTTGTATGAATTAAATGCAATCAATTCTGCTGATTGATGTGAATTACTAAAAATCAATGTTTTACTTTTATTTTTAGTTGTTTTTTTGATGAGGTCTATTATAAGAGATCTATTAGATCTTAATGCGGGATATATCATGACAAAATTAATTATTCCTTTTCTACCATTTCCACTAACTATTTCAAAATTTCTTTCAAATAATGAAAAACAAAATTCTTTTGCGTGTGGTAGTGTGGCAGAACAACCTATTATCTGTATTTTTTTATTTGTTATTCTTTGCAATCTCTTAACAACATAATGTACATTAGTTCCAAAAATTCCTCTGTATACATGAACCTCGTCAACTACTAGGTATTTTATATTTTTTAGAATATAATACAATTTTGTTCTATTAAATAAATGAAAATGAATTATATCAAAATTAGTAATTATTATATCTGGTGGATTAATATATAATTCGTCTTTATCTTTTTGGTTTGTATCTCCATCAAATAATCCTATCTTAATATTTAATGAATTAGATAATTTTGACAGTTTTATATACTGATCTCTAGCTAGTGACTTTGTAGGGTATACAAATATTGCTACAGTCATACCAAAAGTAGTATTTTGTGATTTTATTATGTTAATTTTTATCAAATCATTCTTTTTATAATTATTATCCAGTTTACCAGAAATATATTTTTCTTCAATTATTTTATTTAGTATTGGTAATGCAAATGCTTCAGTTTTTCCTGATGCAGTAGGAGCTATAATAATTATATCTTTTCCTTTTAAAATTTTGTAAATTGCCTTTTCTTGAAATTTATATATTTTCTTAATATTGTTATTTTTTGTAATTTCAATTAATTTATCGTTTAACGGTAAATCATCTAATTTTATACCAAATTTTCTATCTGTATTTTCTATTTTTTTAAAATCTACTATATAATCTCGTTTAGATAACATAGTGTTTTTTAAGATCGAATTATTTTCGATATGATTTATTTTTATTATATCATTAATTTCTTTTGTATTTCTAATTATTTTTTCTTCTTCAAATAATATTTCCAAATCTTCAATTTTTTTTAATTTCCCATCATCGTAGTAATCCAAAAATTCCAAGTACGTTTCATCAATATTGTCTATTAATGGAATTATTCCGCAAATCTTGCATTTTATACAATTAAATAATATTCTTCCATCAAAAATTCTATTATTTTCTATAGAATCCATAGAATTACATTCAGGACATCTATATTTGTTCATAAAATTGATGATTATTTAACATATAAAATACTTATTCGATAATTTTCTATTTTTAATATTAATCAATCAAATTATTTGATAAACGATAGACTTTACATTAAAGAAATACTTAATTTGTTAAATAATGTCACTATTGGTCTTTCTATCGCATTACGTTTTACAGAAATTAATTAACAAGATCTTAACATGTAAAGTGAGGGAAAAACCACATACATTGCATCTTTGAATAATATGTGGATTTATAGTGATTTTTCATTTAAAAATCCTTTATTTTATATATTAATATTTATCAATTACGTATTTGAATAAGAAATATTTTATTATTTGTCCATTACTATTTAAATGAAGAGCGAATTATAGGTTTAATTACATAAGGTATTGTATGTTTTATCCAAACTGCTCCTCTCGTAAAAAACGGTACTACTATTTCAACTCTATTTGATGTTATTGCAGATATTATTGCTTTTGATACTGTTTTAGGATCTAATATGTATCCTAATTTATGAGGCATTTTTCCTTCAAACGATTTGTTATCAAAGAAATTTGTTCTAACTGCAACAGGACTTACTACTGTTACATTTATTCCTGAATTTCTTAACTCATAACTTAATGATTCTGAAAAACCCAACATTGCAAATTTAGATGCACAATATGGTGCCATTTTTGGAATCCCAAAACTTGCAGCTAGTGATGCTACATTAATTATTTTACCTGATTTGTTATCTATCATAGAATTCAAAAAAGCTTTGGTACAATAAACCATTCCAAAATAATTTGTATTCGTAACTCTTTCAATGTCTTCTATTGTCTGATCCTTTAGATATCCATAAATTCCAATTCCTGCGTTATTGATTAATATGTCTATTTTACCAAATTTATTTAAAACAATTTTTGACATTTCTAGAACTGATTCTTTTTTAGAGATATCGCAAGGATGAATCAGTATTTCTGATTTCGAACTAACTTCTTCCGCAATTTTTTTTAATTTTTCATATGTTCTAGACACAATTATTATTGCTTTTGGTTCTAGTTTTGATAGATCAATAAAAGTTTGTTTTCCAATGCCTGATGATGCCCCTGTTATTAATATTATTTTTCCATTTAATTTTTTCACTATTGTATTGTTCACCTGTAATTATATATAGATTAAATAGAAATTTTAAATGTTATAAAAATTTGTAAATTTTTTCATCAGAATTTTATGATTGAATTTGTCAAAATGTTTTATTTAAACAATCCATCAGTATTATTATATATTATTTATTTTACTATACATTCATATAATAAATCTCAGGTTTATATTTATTATAAAAAATTATATATGTATAAAATTTGATTTTTGTATATAATTAATGTTAGAAATTTATGAAATTCATTAATGTTTTTTAAGGCTGCAGATTTTTTAAAGTACACAGAAGACAACAGAAAATATGGAGCAACTGGATACTTTCTACTTTCCATATTTATTGATTTACTTTATTTTTTAGTTTATAATTGTATAATTCCTTGGATATTTATTTTATTAATTGCATAAATAATATTTATTTCATGCAAATAAATTTATAATTATAATACAATATTACTTCATTGGTAGTTGATACAATAAGAACAATAAAACTATTGAGTAAATGGTCTGCTACACGCGCATTAGGTAAAAAAAGACCACTAATTGCAGTATTTAGCTTGACTCATTATTGTAATTTTTATTGTCCAATGTGTCCATTTGGAGATCCTGATAAACAGAATCAAATTAAGTTTGCTAAAACAAATGATCTCAGTACACAACAATGGAAATATATTTTTGATAAAATTTCAAATTATTGTATTTGGTCAATAGTGGAAGGTGGAGAACCTACTAGTAGACCTGATTTTATGGAATTAATCCGTTACTTGTATTCTAAAAAGATTCCAATTACATTGATCAGTAATTGTTCTTTATTACATCAAATCGATTTAGAGGAATTAAAAAAATATATTCAATTTATTACATGTAGTATAGATTCTGTTCACGAGTCCTCATATTGTAAGGTAAGGGGAGTTTCTAAAGATATATATAAAAAAGTTATTGAAAATTTAATTATTTTAAAAGAAAAAAATATTCCACATTACTTTAACAGCGTAATTACAAAATATAATACACAAGAATTTATAGATCAAACTTATTTTGAAAAGGCAAAAAATCTAGGTTCGGATGCAGTGTCATTGACATTCGTGGAAGATCGTTCCGATGTAAATTATTCTTTATTGCCTGATCGTAACCAGATGATGGCCGTATGCGAAAGCATTCTGGATTATAGAAGAAAACATTCGTCGCCTAAAATTATGATTCCTGATGAATATTTCCAACAAATAATTACTCATGGAAGAGGGATATATGATGAATGTGGTGTTTGGAAAAGTATATTTGTTAATGCAAATGGAAATGTATTAGTACCATGTTGGAAATATGATTCGCCTGATAATACCTATAATTTGTTAGAAAAAAGTATAGAAGAAATTTGGAGTGCTCCACAATGGAATATTGCCAGAAAATGTCATGATTGCAAAGTTCTAGGTTGCATATGGTATTCTTCTCAACCAGTAACTACTTTTGCAAAAAATTATCTAAGAGGAATGTCTCAAATAATCAGCAAACATAGACCAGACCTAGAAAATCAAATAACATCATATTGATTTTTAGTGATTCTGTCTTAAATTATACTATTTTAATACCTTTATAACATTAAGATGTTTTTTAATATATATAATGGATTAGCCTTGACTAAGACTAATCCATTGCCAATGACTTGGCTTGGTTGGGATGTAAATTGCTTTTGAATACCTTTGAAATATGTATTCTTGAAAATTATAGCATTAGAATATAAATCCTTTTTTATCATTATTTTAATCTTATTTTTTCGGCATCGAAAAAAATTATGGAATCAACATCAATCAACTCAATAAAAGAAATCAACTAATCACCACTTAGTTTTAATTTTTTTATAAATTATTATTTTATTTACAACTTAATCATTATCATAATAAATGATATCGTTATTCTTTTTTGAATTCAATATTAATTTTATATGTTAAAGTATTTCAATTTCTTATTTTTCTTTACTTTTATGTCCAGATGTACAGAACTATTATTAATCTATGATTTATATAATATATTTTTTCAGAGAAATATGTTTATTAATATTCATTGAAATCTCGAAGAGATTATTTATTAATAATCTCTTTTTCGTTGAGTTATTGTTTGACATAAATTATTGTATTATTAATTATGGCATCTATTAAATATTGAATGCTAATTGGATATATCTTAAATGTTCTAAATTTATTACAAAAATAAAATTTGATAAAATAAAAAACTTATTTTTATAGTAATCTATATTGATCTAATTATCTAGCATATAAAATATTTGGATTATTCAATTTCTTTATTAGTCGCTTCTCACATTCGGTGCCCTCCGGAGGATTTAATTCATCACCTGACACACATGCATAAAATTTGTCTCCTATCTGTATATTTCCAATATCTGTTTTTCTGTCAAATTGAAAAATTCTTTCAATAATTTTATCTTTCGATTCTTTTAATTCCTTTTCTATATTAATTGTTTCAGTTTGCATTTGTCCTCTTACCATGGACACTATTCTGATATCTTCTACATCCTTCCTATCTTTCAAAGGCACTAATACTTTTATCTTGACTATCTCTGATTTTTCTCTCTCATTATTTTCTTTCTTGTATATTTCACTAAATTCTACACTTTTCATAAAAACATTTTTCTTTTTAAAAAGCCCAATTTTATTAGGTTCATCTAAATTAACAATATCATGTTCATTACAATCATAGTACAATAATGAATCGAATTCATTAAATATATCTTTTATATGATAGGCACAAACGAAATATTCATCTGGCGTGCCTGCTGTTACTATGTCTGTTTTCATATCCACATTAAATTTTGCTTTTATATTTCCCACATCTTTTCCTAAATCCGATAATTTTACATCTTGACTAAAAGATTCTCCATTAATATAACCTAAAATTCTTAAAAATCCTTTTTTTTCAATTTCTTTAACATTAATATTTACTATCACTTCTAACTTGTCATTTTCATCATCTTTTTTTTCTTTTCCATATGCAATTTCAAAATTACTAACTAATACTATACCACCAAACAAAATTACTGATAATATCAAACAAACTATTTTGTTGGCATGTCTAAGCATTTCTGAATTTCTTAGTCTTTTCAGATATTTTTAGCTTAATTATAATTTATAAATCACAATTTACTATAATTAATATATTTTAAATTATTATATAATATGTTAAAGTATTATTTAATAGAATGATAAATAAACTGATTAAAATAAGGTACTGAATTTTGCTTTAAATTATATATTCAAGTTAATTCATTTAAATATAGATTTATGATTAGCTATTACTTACATAATTATTCAATTAGAACGTAGATTATATTATGCAAAGTTTCTTGGATAAATTCAACCCATTTTATCTAGCTAAAATTTTTAATTCTATTATTGCAAAAGCATACAAATGATTCAATACAATCGTAAACATGTATTAGATCGCAATTATTATTGACAGAGGGATAATAGTAATAAAAATTTCCTATTCTTTTTTAAAAAATAATCGCATTACTCTTTGAATCAAACTTTTCTCTACTGGTAAATATAATCCTGTTTTAATTTAAGAAAATTACACGTTAGTGTATATCATGTACCATCATAGGTATGTAAAACATATGTTCCATACTTTTCAACTAGATCTAATAAAATTTTCCGTCATAAACTTTTTTCTTTATCTTGATATGTAATCAAGCATATTTAAGTACTGATTCTATACAAATCTACAACCAACAATTTTCACTCTCTATTACAAACATAGTCTAATCTAAAATAAAGCAGATATTCTTTTTCTTTGGCAATATGAGGAGAACTAAATCTTTATTCAATTCCATACAATATAGAACGTCTACTATTACTTGCTAATGATTTCAATGCTTTAAGTATACATAAACATACAAAGCAAATACAAATACAAAGA
>JBNAIF010000245.1:0-4358 GCA_050043595.1 Nitrososphaeraceae archaeon
GTTTTTTGAAAATTATAGGAGTAGTATACAGAATCATATTCAATTCAATAGTAACTCGAGATGATTATGTAGTATTGTATTGTATTAAGGAATGACCTAGAGATGATAATCGTATTTAGACTAGGATCTATATTTTTAGGTTAGGTATAAACTAAAAAATAGGCGAATATTAATTTTTTTCAAATTACCTGAAAGATCTTATAATAATATAATATTTTGTGCTTCTCTGTTGTTGATTAATATATGAAAAAATGACAGCTAGAGTTATTACATAATAAACAAGAAAATTATTATAAATTCTTTATACATTAAAATAAAGTAATATAATTTGTATTCTGAGATTTTGAATTATTTTGATTTTTTTAAAATACTTTAAATATTAAAAGCAGTATAAAAAATTTTATAAAATCAAGTTTTCACAGCTATCAATATCAAACATTAATTGAGTATAAATTTGATTTCATATATTTTGATTTAAATTTTTTATTTTGTTATAAATTTTATAAAAAATGAGTACTTTTTCAATTCAATCTTAAAAACATGTAAAATTAAAAGAATAATACTCTAAATATTAGTATTAGTAGAGAAGTATTAAAATTAATGCTATACATTAATAATATTGAAAATGACTCAGAGGGAAGTTATTAGAATAATAAAAAATATGAGAAAGGAAAAAGCAACGTCCAGACAAATAGTACAATACTCAAAAACTATTGGTCACTCTCCTTCGGAATCAGTAATTCGAAAACAGCTTAAAGCATTAGTAAAAAATAATATTTTGAAATATGATTTAATTGATAAAACTTATAGACTTATATGAATTTAAAAAATATGTGATGATTATTTATGTTATATTCTATGGAAATAATGACAATTATGTTTTAGATAGAAATAAGATAATGACAAATACATATTTCTTTAAAAACAAAAATTACTTTGCAAAAAATATAATCAAAAATTAGAAATAAATGAAATTGTATTTAGCAAGAAGAATATTAGTACTAGATATTATGATTTAAATTATGCTATCGATCTTGGTCAGCATGAAATAAAATGAAAAGTTAAAAAACAAACAGTGGCAGAAATAGGAAAACTATTGTCAGGTTTTTAAAAATAGAATTATTTGAAATTCCATTTTACTATTATAACATTTTTACTCATTTTTTTACATATATTTGTGCTACTCCAGATTGATCTGTGATTTTCTGTGACTATTCATTTTTAAAAAAACTATTCTATAATTGAAAGATCAATTTTATTTGATAAAAATAGATTTTACTATATATGAAAAAATAAATAATTAGAATTAGCAGAACGTTCTAATGATTTAACATAGTTAAAATAAGTTTGTGCTACCTCTTGTAAATATTTTCTCCTTGAATCATCAGTTTTATTAAATGCTTCTATTGTATTTACAAAAATGTTATTTGTTGTTTGAATAATGTATAGAATATTTTTATTGTTTTCATTTAAGCTATTTAATACCCCGCTCATTCTTTCTGCACGAATGGAATTATTCGAATTAGATTTAAATATTTAATCTATCAATTGTTAGTAGCCTTATTACTATGTAATTGATATTTCAATTGATATTTTCTTTTGTAATTTAATGTAATTTAACGATATATCTTTGACAGATCGGATTGTTTGTTCTCAATATTTTTTAAAGGTATTTGCATATTGAAGTACAATTTTGTCATTTTCATTGATTTTTAGATGTGTAATTATTACTTTCATTCTTTGTTTTTAAATCTTCAGAACTAATTACTTTGCCAAAAAAAATATCATTGTGATTTATCTCGATATCCATTTTTTGATTTTGTTTCCTTCATTATCTTTTTAAAAAGCTATAAATGTTATGTATTAAAACATGATACAAATTTTTCTTAATTTTGTTATCTCATAACGAGATTTTGATTTTATTTAATTAAATATATTAAAATAATGAAAATTTATAATATATATACAATCAAGAGATTAGTAAATTAAACCATAATTACATGAATCATATTGAGATTAAAATCTCAATATTTTTATAGTTTTGTTACATTTACTGCATAACACAAATAAAATTAGATAATGGTTATTACATAGAAAAAACAATTATACTAATTGAGTATTGAGGAAGATGCTTTAAATTTACACAGAATACTAAAAGGAAAAATAGAAGTAAACAGTCGTGTGCCGGTAGAAAATATTTTTGGAAAAGAAAAAGGTTTGATTAACTTGATATACACTCCTGGTGTTGCGCATGTAGCAGAAGAGATTAGTAAAAACAAGGAATTATCTTATGATTTAACATCAAAATGGAATAATGTTGCTATTATTACTGATGGAACGCGTGTATTAGGTTTAGGAAACGTAGGTCCTGATGCAGCTATTCCAGTGATGGAGGGAAAATCTGTTTTGTTTAAGATTTTAAGTGGAATAAATGCTATCCCTTTATGTATAACAGCTAATGACAAGGATGAGATTGTCAAGTTTATAAAAAATATTGAACCTATGTTTGGGGCAATAAATATAGAAGATATAGAATCTCCAAAAGTTCTTGATATTGTAGAACAATTAAAAAAAGAAATTTCATTACCAATTTTTCATGATGACCAACACGGAACTGCTATGATCACCTTAGCGGCTTTGATAAATTCATTAAAAATAGTGAAAAAAAATCTAAAAGAAGTAAAAATAATTATATTGGGTGCAGGAGCTGCAGGATATGGCATTTCAAAGATCTTAACTTTTGCAGGATGTAATAATATAATTGTAGTTGATAGTCATGGATCAATTTATGAAGGAAGAAAGGATTTATTAAACAATTTTTATAAGAAAGAGATTTCAATGAAAACTAACCCTAAAAAAATAAATGGAGATTTAGAAAAAGTAATTAGAAATGCCGATGTTTTCATAGGTGTATCTGGAATAAAAAATATCTTAAATCAGGAATTAATTAAAACGATGAATTCAGATCCAATTATTTTTGCTTTGAGTAATCCATATCCTGAAATTTTACCAAGTGATGCAAAAAAACTAGGAGTAAGAATTGCTGGTTCTGGAAGATCAGATTTTCCAAATCAAATCAATAACGCAGTAGTATTTCCATCTGTTCTTAGATCATTATTGGATCTTAGAATTAAAGAGTTTAATGATAATTTGATGGTTAGAGTAGCATACGCAATAGCTGAGTTAGTCGATGATAAAAATCTTAATGAAGAATATGTAATTCCACAAATAAACGATCAAAGGATTCTCCCGATTGTAACACAAGCAGTGAAAGATGAATTGAAAAAACATTTGAATTAAAATACGAATTAGATTAAACTTAATGATAAATATATATTATAAAAAAAATATTTTATTTGTTTTAGCTACGAAGACAAAAATACTCCTCTAGGTAATATATTATTTCTAAATAATTCCTACAAAACTTTGTATTAATTTAATATGGATTTCCTTCATTCGTTAAATAAAAATATATTTTTTATTTTATTTTTTTAAAATTTTAGAATATAATCTATTTGTATGCGTATACTAAACTGTAATTCTTGGTACAAAGATAATAATCATTAAAACACTAGTTCGATCCTTAAAATATGATAATACTCTTTCAGTCAGATTTTTCCCAGTAGTGAATGAAAATAATTTTTTTAATCATGAAAAATCATATGTCACACAAACCCATTTCTATCACAAACAAATACAAAATGTATTCAATGCTTTAGTCAAATGATCTAATAAAATTTTCTTTAACAATAATACTAAAAATGTAGGTTTAACTAGACAAAATATAATTTTGTTATGATAGTTTTTATTGTTCATTAGTATAAAAGATGATGAATTCAACTTTTAGTTATATTTTATTTGATACATATAAAATTCAATCGTCTTACTATAATTAATCAGATTATTCTTCTAATGCTATTTATTTTTTGTTCATATTATACCATATAATTACAATATGAATTATTGTGAATTTTACTATATATTGTTTAATTCCAAGTTAAAGAAAGTTAAATTAAGTTCGCATATAGTTCCTGATAGAACATGTTGCAATATAAAAAAAACAATGGTTCATTTGATTCTCATATTTTCTTAAGCATAAACATTATTTACAGATAAAAGTAACACTCGGATAACACTTATTGCTAAAAATGCAGATAATATTTTTTTCATAATAAAAATAAATTATTAGATCTTTCTATAATATTTTCGACATCGAAAATTATAAGTTAGCGTATTATTAAAATTGATAATATTTCTAAATAGAATTTTTAAATTTGTGTTGGTATTTCAAGTGATTAAAAAATGAAAACAAAAATTCTAGTATAATGTGGTATTTATTACATATTTTCTCCTATATT
>JBNAIF010000246.1:0-4839 GCA_050043595.1 Nitrososphaeraceae archaeon
AATATCTGTAAATGTATTTCATAGTTTGAGATAAAACTAGAGAAAGTTACACCTATAGCACCTAATGATGATGCTAGAGCAAAACCTAGTGATGAACAACTTGCACAAGAACCTGTTAGAACACCAAGACCACCAGCAGAAAATAATGATTTACTAAATCGTAATTTTAGGAATTTGAAAGTAAAGACATTCATGGTTATTACAACTCCAAGTAAGATTGAGATTATTGTACTAGTTGTGAATTTAGGAATAGCATCATCGGGTAAATAAAAATACAAAATTGGAGAAAAAAAGAGTAACTGATCAAAAACACTAAAAAATATCCAAAAAGAGATACTAATTCCAGCTGCTAAGGTTAAATAATAAGGATTACTAAATACCATTTTGAAAGAAGAAGGGATTCGTATTTTTTTTGTAGATGAGTTCATTGTCATATTATTTTATTCCCCTTTATTTCCCTGATAATTTTTTATCTAAAGCGTCTTGAAATAATGGATATGGATATGCGCCTCCAATAATTTCCGGCTTGGAACCATCACTGTTTACTATTATAAATGAAGGTGTTCCTGAAAAATTAAATGCTTTTGCTTGCAATAGGTCGTTACCAATCATAAAATCATATTTAGTAGAATCTGCACAAGATTTTAAAGATTCGAGATCTAAATCGGGAATTTGTGATGCGAGTGTTATTAAATTATCTTTTCCAGCCCAACCAGAGTTAGTTCCTTTTTGATTTTCATATGCCAATTTGCTAAATTCCCAGAATTTTCCTTGTTCTTTTGCACATTGAGAAATCTTAGAGGCAGTGGTAGAATCAGGACCAAAAATCGTAAAATGCTTGTAGGCTATTTTTACTTTTCCTGTATCTACATAATTTTCAATTATTGATGGCTCAGTATTTAGAGCATATCTTTTACATAATGGACATTGGAAATCACTGAAATCAAAGATAGTTACTGGTGCATCATCATTTCCAAGTACAGGAGTATCTTTCGTTATTAATTGATCAATTGGAATTGAAAACTCTCCTGAAGATGACTGTTGAGCAAAAACTAAGTTATTATTATGTACATTGTTACCATTTATATAATTACTAGAAAGGAGGAAAGAACTAATTATAAATATAAAAATCGTATTTGCGATTATATTTTTAGAATTGAAAGACATTTTTAATTATACACCTTATTGTTAATTACTGGATCGAATTTTTGGATATTATCATTTTTTCCATCTGGTATCCATATAATACTTTCCATATCTACATCTAGCCCATATGACTTGTTAAATTGGTCATCTTTTTGTCTTAGTAAGTCCCATTTAAAAAGAAAGTTACCTTCTTTACCAAATGCTTGAACTCTATTCCCAGATAGGTCTTCAACACGCAGTATTTCTTCACCTATGCTAAAGTCTAGATCATCAGGTCTATGGTACTGTCCATCATTTTCTATAACACATCTCCATTTCTTCATAAATTTGTATTCAGCATTGTTTTCAAATTCGGCAGAAACTGGTCTATTAATAATAAAAAATAAAGCAGGTGAAAAAAAAGTTCCAGTATCAGAATATGACATAATACTAGAAATATTGGTATGTTTATTTGAATTCAATACTTTAAATTAAATCAAAGTATATTTAAACAGTAAGCTTTACAATTGTAAAATTATTTAAACGGTTAAAGAAAATGTTAAGTATCTTTTTTATATTTTAATTTTTTATATCAATTATTGAAGCCATACCTGCACCTAAATGTTCTGAAATATGGCAATGAAATTGCCATTTTCCAGGATTATCGGCAAACATTAAAATATCTACAGTACTTCCAGTTGGAATCAATACAGTATCTTTCCATACTAGATTGTCATTTTGTTTACCGTCCACATTCAAAACTAGAAAATGTATTCCATGTATATGTATTGGATGTTGCATAGGGTGAGGTGAATTTGGATTGTTATAGAAACGTATTTTTTTGATATCACCTACAGACATATTTAAAATTAAATTTTCATTTTCTTTTCCTGTTTCTTTATCTCTCAAAATCCATTTTATATTTTCATTATTTGAATTTTTATTTATTTCATACATTTCATCTGGTACCTGCCACTCAATTTTTTCTATATTTTTGGAATGAGTGGAATTTGAAGAATGAATTGTTTTGTCATGGATATCCATATTTTCCTTACTATTATGGCTTTCATCTTGCATGTTCATGTTCATATTATGCATATTCATATTATGCATGTTAATAATATCATTAGTTTCCATATCTAATTCTACATAATAATCTGGATCCTTATCAAAATATTTTTTTAATTGGTTGATTGATTCTGTCATTTCATCATTAGTTTTTACATCAAAAAAAGTATTTATTTTATTCTTTTTTTCTGTTTCAATATTGGTAATTTTAGGTTCTGTTTTATTATTATCGAATACTTTGATTGTTCCAATAATTTCATTTTTATTTGGTATCTGATTTAAAATATTAAATGTTCCTGAATTATTGAAAAATATTTCCACTATGGCTCTTTCGGATGGAGACAAAATTACAGAATTTACAAACGACTCTTTCTCGAATTTTCCTGCATCACCTCCAACCAATTTCAGATCATGATTTTCTACAGTAAAATTAAATGGTTTAGCATTTGCTGTATTTACAATAAAAAAACGTACTATAGAATTTTTATTAATATCTAACGAATAATCTAACTGTCCATTAATAAACATCGTATTTCCATACCTACCCATAAGGGAAAATGTTTCTAAATCATCCTCAAATGGATAAATAGAACTATTATTATTCAATAAAATATCATCTAAAATAAGAGGAATTTCAAGGTCTACATCATTATAATAAGTTGAAGATAAAGGTTCCACGATTATTAATCCATAAAGCCCTAATTCTTGTTGTTTATCTTCTCGTACATGTGAATGATACCAATATACACCTTCATCAGGAAAATTGATCTTGTAAACAAAACTTTCTCCTGGTTTAATTGGTTTTTGTGTAAGATTTGGAACTCCATCATAAAGATTATCTAATTTTATACCATGCCAGTGTATTATACTATCTTCGTTTAGATAATTTGTAAAATTAATAAAAAGCAAGTTATCTTTACTGGTCTTAATAATAGGTCCTGGTATTTGACCATTTATTGAAAACATAGTGTTGTTAACCCCATTTATATTTTTAATTATTGTTTGAGTATTAAATTGAACAAATGATTCATTTTTTATGTTATCGGTTAGATTTAAATCATAAAAATAATTTTGATCTTTAAACGAAAAACTATTACCAATATTTATACTTATAAATATTGTAAAAATAAACGCTATAAAAAAAAATAGATGTATATACTCTATTCTTAAACATTGTTTGTTAATATTCATTTCAAAAAAAACGATATTGTCCTAGTTATTATTATTTATTAACGTCCCATCATCATTCCTTGTTGTGGTCCCATCATCATTCCTTGTTGTGGTCCAATTGCTTTGCCAATATTTTTTGTAATCAACACCTCTCCCGTACCTGGATCAATTATGACTTTGTGTAATTTTTCATTTTCTCCCATAACTATAGTACTATATACCAAAAAACCACCTTTAGGTTCGATATTAGCACTTATCACCATTGAATTTTGTCCTATTGTATTTTGTGCAATTTCTATTGCTTTAACAATGTCGACGTTTACTTTTGATTTTAAAGCTTCAACAAACGTTGATCCTATATCGATAGAACCATTAAGACTTTTTGTTTTCATCATATTTGTATCCATCATAGTTTGGTTATTCATCATTCCTTGATTCATCATATTATTACCAGGCATATTTTGACTATATGAAACATTGATAGTACTTGTACCTACAGTTCCTATTAAAATAAAGATCAATAGAAAACCAGTTGTTTTCATTATTATTTGTATGATTCAAAGATATTTAAGTAAACAAGTTTACAATTGTAAAGAGTCAATGAAAAAAAATTGAGTTTATATATATCAAAACATTTTTGAGATATTATTAAAAATAAACATAACTAAAAATTTTTGAGATTAATTTATATTTTCATCTACAAAAATAATTTGATAAAATTTAATTCGAGATTAAGAAAATTGATGAAAATATTTCCAGCAACAGCAACAAAAATCAAATTTACAATTATTACAACAAATTGCGAAATTACTAGATTTGCACTCTAATATCACACAAATATTTAGAACATTTCACGACTTATTATAACTTGATGCTTAAGATATAAAATGTTATTAAATAAATTTTAACAAGAATAGTAAAAAAAGAATTTAACGATTAATAATAACTCAATTTGTTTTTTATGTCAATAAAAGTATGTTAAATAAGAAATATAATTAGATAATAAATAACTATTCATATAAATTACTTTTTTTATAATAAAAAATTTGAGAATGTGTTAATTTAATGGAATTTTTAAAATATTATTGAAATTTTATTTAAAATATTTACTATTTATATATTTGATATTAGATGTTATAAGTATGCTAGGAGATGAAATAGGAGAACTTACAGGAAAAATTACGAGTAGAAGAATTTTAGATGCAACTGATAATGAAAAGATAGAGATTTCAATAGATAGAAAAGGCAAGTTAAAAGGAATTGAAGTTACAGAATTGATTACATATTGGGCGGTACCTAGACCCAATGGAAAATTCTATGGAGAAGGGAAAGGAGTGGCTATGAGTACGGAGAAAAATGATACCATAAGATTTACAGGTTCAGGAATAGGCACGATGGAAAGTGGAAAATTCATATGGAAAGGTGCTAATTTTTATGGTATTTCATCAAATGGACACCTTTCATCTTTGGATAACT
>JBNAIF010000247.1:0-3371 GCA_050043595.1 Nitrososphaeraceae archaeon
TTACCAGGAATGCTCACTACCGATATAGAAACATGTGACAGATTTACAACGTGTCTTGCTAATTCTAACTTAGGAATGACATTAGGAAACACTCCAGTTGATGTAGTTGACCCAGAACTCTGTAATCTTGTAATTCCAGAAGAAACTGAATTATTTACATGTCCTCTTGATACTCCAATGGCAGGTGCAGTAGTAACTGATCTTCTTTTATGTCAAGCACCAAATGACGAAAATAAATGTTCAATGGGTACTGACTTAGAGGGAGTATATGTAATGGATACAGCATCAGACTGTACCATCTTTACAGAATGTAATGCAGGATCTCCGTTAGGTATGACATTAGGTGACCAAACTGTAGAAGTAGCAGATCCTACTTTATGTAATTTAGACGTACCAGAAGAAGTAGAGTTATTCCTATGTATTGAAGGTCCAATGGAAGGTGCAGTAGTTACAGATGACGATTTATGTCAGGCACCAAATGACAACAATAAATGTCCTCAAAATACGGACTTGGCAGGTGTATTTGTAATGAATACAGATACCGATTGTGACATATACGAAACATGTCCAGTAAATACATTACAAGAAGGTATTCAAGTATCTGATCTAGAGTTATGTGATGTTGCAGACGGTATAATCTGTGGTGCAGGAACTGTTAATGAAGGTCAAGTAGTTACATCTCAATTTTTATGTGACTTACAAAACCAAGAAATAAGTGGACAAGAATGTCCAGAAGGAACAGATTTGGAAGGTGTGTTTGTAGCAAATCCAGATGAAGATTGCAACATCTTTGAAATATGTCCACCAGATACTCTAAATGCAGCTACAACAGTTACAAATCTAATATTGTGTGAAGTACCAAATGATAATAACATATGTGGAGAAAATACCGATTTACCAGGGGTATTTGTAAATAATACAACTCAAGATTGTGATATCTTTGAAATATGTCCACAAGGAACAGAATTAGAAGGTGCAGTAGTAACTGATTTAGTATTGTGTGGAACTATTGAACTAACTCAAACAATTGCAGTAAACAAGACTACATCATGTGATCCTGATAGAGTAGGACAAGAAGTTTGTGATAATATTCCAGATTCTACAATCATGGCATTAGGAAACAATACCAATCCGAGTTTCTTTTTAGAGTCTCAAACTCCTCTTAATGTTACGTTAGATGAAGGTCCTTACTCTATAATGGAAAAAGACATGACTACTGGATTTAATAGATGCTCTGAAATAGCACTACAATTTGACGCAGGACGAGATCTACCTCAATTTGGTCCTGATGTTTTTATCTGTTCTAATTTAAGTGAAGATTGTATGGGTACTGCAGTAGGTGGTGGATCTCCTCTAACATGTGATATGGCCAATGTTGTATTTCCCAGAATACAGGATCTGGCTGTAGCTAATCAGATGGACGACGATGTCTCTATCCTCCTAGGCAATGGTGATGGTACGTTTGTTACACCTGCAACTGACTTTCAGGTAGGACGTGACCCAGTCTCGGTAGCAGTAGGCCTCTTTGACGCAGATTCAAACCTGGATCTGGCTGTAGTTAATCAATTTGACGACGATGTCTCTATCCTCTTAGGCAATGGTGATGGTACGTTTGTTACACCTGCAACTGACTTTCAGGTAGGAGAAGAACCCGTCTCTGTAGCAGTAGGCAACTTTAATTAGAAATAAATTAAACAAACCAAACAATAAATCACTTTTTATTTATTATATTTATTTTTTAATTTAAAAAAGGACACTAATAATATGTCGATAAAAACAAATAATACAATTCAATTATTTACAATATCTAAAATAGAAACTAATCATATTAAAAAAAAAGTTAATTAATATTATAACAAGAAAATCAAAATTTACGAGGTCAGTTATGGAGATAGTTAAATATACATGAACAAAATAAAGAAGTTTTAAAATAAAGATATAATTACGAGATTAAATCGTAATTATCAATAACAATATTTAATTATTTGTTCTTTTATATAGATACTTGAATCTAATTAAAGGATTAGTTTCATTGTGGACCCCACTGACCATATAATGATATTAGTTCCCTAATTTGATTCACACAAAAAAAATGAAGATGAATCAAAATATTGGAATAATATTAAAAAATAATGATACAGACAGGGGATCTGACAATACCTATTCCATGTTGTATTTGGAATTAGAACTCAAATAACCAGAGATTATTTTCTATATTAGTTTATATTACATAAAGTTTCTTTATGCTATAGAAGTAGTTTAAGAAATTATTTTAGAAGATTAAAAATATTCTTTAATCATATTGATTTTTTTGTTGACAAAACAATAGAAGAAATATGTAATTGAAACTAGTTCCTGAATCAATGGTTGACGATAAAAAACCAGAAAAAAATCTCAGTTTTTTATTTTATTCAAAATTTTTATCGCCCAATCAAAATTTTTTTCTAAATTCATGCTACTACTTGAGAAATCAAAATCTAGATAAACATGGTGTGCTCCCAATTTTTCTAGTTCATAAATGTCTTCAACAATTTGGTTGATACTTCCATTTCCTATAGCCCTATCATTTTCGCTCGAGTCATTGTCTGTAATCTCTGGAAATAAGGGAGTAGGAAACTCCAAAGGAATTTTGTAATGTTCTTCTTTTTCTGCAAGTTGTTTTAGTTTCTCAATTCCATCTTTATATATTTGTAAACCAATTTGGGGGATTCCTATCCAACCGTTTGCTTTAAATTTTATAATTCTCTTAAAGGTGTTTTGTGAAAAACCTGCTAAATAAATAGGAATTTGTTTTTGATATGGTTTAGGATTAATTATTGACTTTGGTATAGTATAATATTTTTCAGCATGTTCTATTTCTCCATTTGTATACCATATTTTTTTTAAAACTGTTAGAAATTCATCAGCTCTTTCTCCCCTCTTTTCAAATGGTACCCCAGATCCATCAAATTCATCCTTCGAATGACCAAGTCCTAATCCCAGTAAAAGTCTACCTCTAGATAAATTATCTAAAGTTGCCAGTCTTTTTGCTAAAATCATTGGATTTTGATATAACATATCTACTATTCCTGTTCCAAGTTTGATATTTGATGTAATGGCAGATACATATGTCAACGTCTCAATTGGATCATAAACATTCTGATAAACTGTTGGCCAACTTCCATCAGGAGAAGCTGGATATGGTGTTTGCGGTTCAGCTGGCCATAATTGTCTTTCAATCACCCATAGAGAATCAAAACCTTCTTTCTCAGCTGCAATTGAAATATTTTTTATATTATCTGGTGATGCAACCTCACCAATATGTGGTAAAGATAAACCGACTTTCATATTTTTAGTAGACCTCCGTTTTCATCATATTTTCCTTTTTAAGA
>JBNAIF010000248.1:0-3282 GCA_050043595.1 Nitrososphaeraceae archaeon
GGTACATAGAAATTCTAATCACTTTTTCTTCCTATAGTTTTCTTCCTATAGAGTGATTTATACAAGGATATCCAATTTTCATAATTTAAATTGATTACTTTCAATAATGCAGAAAATCATATTTATTTACAACATATCAAAATTAGACTCATATATCTCTCAATTTTACTCCCAACAGACCAATAGATTTCTACGGTTCACTTGTATTATTGAAAAATATTGTATAGATTTGGTCTTATTTATGAGAAAAAAATATTTTGTATACAGAATTATCTTATTTTCTAACTCACAGTAGAATTAATATATCAACAACGTGGGCTGTACGGACTTGTGATTATCTATTATTAGCATAGATAGTCCAAACTCGACTAGAAATTCAATAAATGTTGTATTATTGAGTTACATCATATTTTAATGTCATTTATCTAAATCATAAACCTAATTATCTAAAGCTTACAAAAAATAAGTTCTGATATTATTTGATTTTTTAATTAAATTCAATAATTTCTATCCAGTTAGGTTCTTTGCCGACTTCATAACGATCCAAAAGTTTTAACTCACCAGTTTCTGGATTGATCGAATGTACTGATATATGATCTGATTTTTGTCCTGCTGCAATTACAAAATTTCCATTAGGATCAATATTAAATCCTCTTGGGATCTTTTCAGTATTATAACTTCCGATATATGTTAAATTACCAGAATAAGCATCAACAAAAAATGCAGTGATTATATTTGTAGATCTTTCACTTACATATAACCATTTACCATCAGAAGTTATGTGAATATCTGCAACTTTAATATCATTCTCTTCTTTATTTGCAATATCTTTAATACTGTTTTGATCTTCCGAAATTGATGAATCAAAACTTTTGTTGGAAGGAGGAAATACCGAAATTCTCTGGATTTCTGTTAAAATACCTGTCTTATTATTAATTTTATAAGAATAAACAGTACCATCGAGTTCATTTGATACGTAAGCAAAATTGTTATTTGGTGAAAAAACAAAATGCCGTGGTCCTGAACCCTCTTTAGTAGATACAGTATCTGGATCATTTGGTGCAAGAGCTCCAGTGGTTTCATTAAACACAAATTGTTTTATCTGATCATTTTCTAAATGAGGCACATATACGAATTGGTTTGATTGGTCAACTAAAATTGAATGGGGTTTTGGATCCGTGGGAATAACTTCTATCGGTTCTGCTTGGACTAAACCTTGACTATCGATTGGATTTACTGCAATTTTTGCGCCTCCATAGGAAGTTGACAAAAGAAAACGACCTGACTGATCTACTGAAATATATACCATATTATCTGGCAACAATTCTTCAGAAAGATAAGTTAGTCTGCCTGTTTCCGAATTTATCGAATACGAAATTACTGAAAAAGGTTCTGAGCGAACAGAAGCATAAAGAAATTGATGATCTGGGCTTACTGCCATATGCATTACCTTTGGCCCAGCAGGTATCTTTTCTACAAATTCCATATCTCCTGTTTTAGGATCTAATTTCATGACTACAATATCGCCATCTCCACCATTAGAAACATAAACAAAGGTTTTATCGGACTTGCCATATACATATGTGGTATCTGAATTAAGTTGATTTATTACTAAAAATAAAATTGCAATCATTAAAGCAAATGAAAAAATTCTAAGCATGTAACTTTGAGCTGATTTTGACATTATTAAGTTATCTACAATTATTGTTAATAGATGTTACAATTTGAACATTTCGGAATCATTTGAGATTTTTGAAAATGACAAATGTAGAGAAAACATCCCATTCTAGAATCGGATTAGTATCATATATCATATTCTTAAAACCAAATTATAAAACAATAGTCATAAGTATAGGTCAGTATTTCACTATTTTTTTTAAACCAGTTAGAATAAAAATTATTTTCTAATCTTAATACTCTCTCAAGTTGCATTTATCATTTCTCCGAGTCTCACAAAAATTCCAAACAATGTATGCATAGTTTTTATATTTTATTTTTTCATCACTATCAAAATACTTTTAATATTTTTTCGTTTTTGACGGATCTATAAGGCCCTAGATATGACGGATCTTCTATCCATATTTTAAGAATATCTATATAAATTTGGTCTACTTGATATATATCAAAATCAGGATTTTTTTAAAAGCGATTATTGACATCCATAAAGAAACAAGAGATATCAAAATAGACATGATCTGTCATTTTTTTTAATCTTGAATAGGCATTGGATCTGGTGACTTATAAAATACTTTATCAATCAAGTCATCTGATTTACAAAAGTAAATGTTTGAATAAATTGCAGTTACAAATTTAGAAACATCATCTCTTGACAATGAATTTATATTTTTAATAAGTTTAATCATTAAATACATCTCTTCGGGATTTTCTCTAATTTGGGATGGAAGTAAATAATTAATACCATTAATAAATTTACAACCTAAATTTTTATAAAATTTAATTCTTCTTTTCCGAATCTTATTTTCTTTACTGTCTTTCACATTATCTTTTTGTATTTCCATCAAAAGTCCGATCCCGTCTGAGATTTTTGAACAAAATATCTTAAATGTAAAATTAAAAAGTCTAGTTCCAATTCCTTTTTCTTGAAATTTATTTATGACTGCCATATAGTCTAATATTCCAAATTTTAAAGATGGGAATAAGTATAGTAATGAAAAACCTATTACTTTTTCATCTTGTAATGCTACAATAATATGATAATTATTATCTTTTTGTATCATTGAAATCGTTTTTTCCAGAGGTCTTATTTCTTGAGGAGGAAAATAATTTAAATAAATATCCAAGCTTTGTCTTAACAGTTTATTGTCATTGTAAGTAATCTCCTTGAATACCGTCAAACTCATATTTGTTTAGTTATTATTCATTTGATTTATTTAAAATATATCCTATAATTATGTTAATAAAAATTCCAACAATAAAAGCTAAATAAAAGTTAGTAGAACCATATTACCTGGAAGAATCTACTCCCAAAGGGTACGTAGTTTTCTCATTCACATATTTTATTCAAAAATATATGATTTTTTTAGAATTCAAACATAGATTACATTCATCATTTGAGAAAAGTCTGATTGAAAAATAATACAGTATTCTTTTAAAAAAAGGAGAATTTTGATGATTATTCTGTACATATTAATAAAAAATTGTGATCTAGTATACATGTACAATTGGATTAAATCATTTGTATATTTTTATTATAATAAAATAAATTATAATATTTCAATCAAATGAGGTGAATTTATCTTAAATTAGCGCAGTAGTCCGTTT
>JBNAIF010000249.1:0-8039 GCA_050043595.1 Nitrososphaeraceae archaeon
CCATGCTCTCTCATGTAGTTAGGAACGTAATGTGAGGGTTTTTCTTTTTTTCCTGACATTCCAACAACCGCAATATTTTTAAAATTATAAACAAGTTTTATTTTTTCATCACTATAACCTTCATTATTCATAATATTATATTAGTAGACATATTATTTATTTTTATACAAATTCAATAAAATAAATTCTAATTTATCTATTATTTTAAAGTTATTTTTTTATTAACTATTTTAAATTTTTATACACTTAAATTCTAATAATAAAAACTGAATATTAAAAAGAATATTATTTTGAAAGAGTTCTTCGGTTTTTATACAAATATCTTTACCACTCCAGATTGACATCAGTATATTTTTGATTGTTTCTTTATCAAAAATATTTTTAAGAGTATCACATTAATTCTATGTGAAGAGAAAAATAACATTGTATAATGATAAATCAAGTCATGGTTGTAGTAGATTATATCAGTAATGGTTGTAAAATAAGTATGTCAACTTAAAAGTATACAACCACTACTGAGATGCGATGACAGAATATTTTTCTGTCATAGAGCATATGTTAAAGATAATAAATAAGATTTTCGGATTATTTTATTTGTGAATAATATTCTTCAAAATTGAATATTAATGAGTATGTTTAATATCCTCTGAAAATACATAACTAACACTGCAGTTGTAGATTGTATAATATTTAGCATATCATTACAATAATTATAATTAATAAATAATATTTAGTGAACCAAAATATTCATTAGTTAACATAATATGAATTAAAATCGTATTTTTATTTGATAATAATTACTCATTCACACAGAGATTTATTAGAATCAAAAAAAGATAATTTGTTTTCATCAAGATTATAACAAAATTTCATAATTTTATCATCTGCATTTATGAAAATAATTTGTATAAAATTCTGTTAATATTCCTGAATAATATATTAAGATATAAGGATCTAAAAGAATAGTTTATAGAAAATAGAATTAATTATATGATGCAATTATTATCTAGAATTATTTGATAATTACTTAATATCAGAATAGAATAAGAATGGTTTTTTCCAAAATAGATTAGAAGTTGTATTGAACGTGACTAATTTGCCAAAAATTAATCAATTTAATCATCAATTTATAATATTATAGTAGCAAAGATGTTTAACAAAACAATCAATAGACCAACGATAAAAAAACCACCGATAACGCCATCTAAACCGAAATCACCGCTAGAGAGAGGTACAAGGAAACGAGAATTATGATCCCGATAAATGATGAAATATTGATAAATTCAGTTGAAAAAGTTAGTAGGAATGTGGTAAATATCGCAAGTGTTAGAATGGTAACGGATCATCTTCTGCGAATCTTTCCAATAGAAGGAGTAGGATCTGGTCTAATTATTGATAGACAAGGTCATGTTCTTACAAATTATCATGTAGTAGATCATGCAAGAAGATTAAAAATTACCTTACATAATGGTAAAACTGTTAACGCTAAAGTAATTGGAACAGATAGACTCACGGATCTTGCGGTGTTGAAAATAGAAAATCATTACGATGATACATCGGATCTTATTCCAAACACCGAGTTTGGAAATTCGGATAATCTAAAAGTTGGTCAAATAGTTATAGCATTAGGAAATCCTTTTGGTTTGAATGGCGGACCAACTGTAACAACAGGAATTATTAGTTCATTGAATCGAAATATAGAATTTGAAGATGGAATACTCGAATTGGTTCAGACTGATGCCGCTATAAATCCAGGCAATTCCGGAGGTCCTTTAGTAACTACTGATGGCAAAATAATTGCAATCAATACTGCAAAAATCCCTTATGCAAATGGCATAGGATTTGCTATTCCTATTAACACAGCCAAAACAATAGTAGATGAATTAATCAAAAATGGTAAAGTTAATCGTCCTTGGTTGGGAGTTTCTACAATTAACATAACTAACAGAATAGCTAGATACTATAGATTACATACCAATGAAGGTGCGTTAGTAGTAAAAGTAGATGAATATAGCCCAGCAGCATATTCAGGAATTAGACCTGGAGATATTATTGAAGAAATAGACCAAGAAAGAATAGAAGAAATAATCGAATTTTCGAATCGTATCAAAAATAAAAAAGTTAATGAAAAAACTACATTATCTATAAATAGATATGGAAGAAGATTCACTATCTCCGTAGTATTGGATAATCAACCATAATTTTTTTTAAATTTAATACTTACTAGATAGTAAGTTACTAAATACTATTGGACTTACTAATTTATATATACTAACCTAATTATAGTTTGTGTGATCTGTAAACTCCAAATAAATCAAAATTGTAGAACTAAGAATAAGAATGACAAATATTATAATTTATCGAATTCACTGGTATCAAATAAAGATGCACAAATTGAATATGAGAATAAATCCATTTCTAACGATGACTTGAGAAATACTGATAAAAATGTTTTGAAAGTTTTATTAGAGAATGCAGATGAAAAGACAATTTCTACTTTTTCATTCAGCGGTTTAAAAATTAAATTGAACTTACATCAGGAAATACTATCACGATCTTTGAGAAGATTGAGAGAGTTGAAGTTAATCGAAAAAACTGAGTTGGGTTATAAAGCTACAGAAAATGGTAAATTACTTTTTTCCAAATTATTCAATACAAATCCAACTAAGCAAAGAAAAAACGTGCAGATACTCCAATTATATATTCCATTTAAAATTCTCAATAAACAATTAGTCAAAGATTTGATAGGCAAATGGTTTGGAAATTTAAGATGGATAGGAATAGTACAAAGTATAACTGGATATAAATTAAAATGGAAAGACATAGAAAGTTTTATTGAAATATCAGTAAATATTTCGGATACTGAGATAATAGTAGAAACAAATAATAATAATCCAGCAAACATCCTTAAAGCTTTTACCAACTCTACAAAAATCATAGACTGGATAAGCAGTATAGTTATTCGAAATAATCCGTCAATGTATTCAATTAACAATATGGATTCCAATAGTATAAATAATTGATCAATTATGAAAAACAAACATAAAAATAAAATTAGTAAATTAATAGAAAGTAAATACATAAAACTTGAATTAAAGGAAATCCTGAATTAACTTGGCTTAAAGTCAACTGTTTTAAATGAAATGAAGTTCTAAAGAAAAAGAAAAAATTATTTTACAAATTCTAAATTTATGCTATAACAGATTATTCAATGAAATGCAATTCAAAATAAGAATAAAAAAATTGAGATTAAATAACTCAAAAAAAATATGACCTGAAAAACAAAAAATTAGTCAATATATCTCATAAATACGATAATTAATCGTTGTTAGAAAATTATGAAAATCTAAATTCTATGGATTATATATTAAAGGAACTAGATAATTCAAAGTCGGATATTTTTGTTTATCAAGATGTAAAGAAAATCAATAAATCAGTTACTATTATTCAAGGATTAAAAGATAAAGATATATCAAAAAACATACTTCGTGAATTGAAAAAGAATATCGGTACTGGTGGATATTATAAGAACGGCTTAATTATTTTACAAGGAAATCATAAAGATTATGTAAACAAATATCTTGTTGATAATAATATTTTAAACTAAATAATTTTAAACTTAATTAGATACGTTATAATATTGATTATTGTTTTGAAGAGGTATTATTTGTCTTATTTGTGTGACTTTCTATGAAATTAATAGTCTATATTAAATTATAAAAACAATATATAGTATGGCAAGTGAATTAGAAAGAGTTATTAAAGTAAATACATCCAATTGGAATACTTCAGTTTTAAAATCTGATATTCCGGTATTAGTTGATTTTTGGGCAGAATGGTGTGGTCCTTGTAGACTAGTAGGACCTATTGTTGAAGAATTATCTCATTCTTTGGAAGGAAAAGTAAAGATAGCTAAACTTAATGTAGATCAAAATCAAGAAATTGCGATACAATACAATGTTAATTCCATACCTTCTTTAGTTTTATTTAAAGATGGTAATGAAATAGATAGGACAATAGGAATTTCTTCAAGAGAAAAATATGAACATTTTGTTAAAACTGCGCTAAATCTTTAATCACTATGTTTTTTATATTATCATATAAAAAAATGAAGAATATTTTTTTAACAAAGTTTAATAGATAAATCAAACTATTTGTAGAAAATAATTCTTTTATTTAGTTTCTGGAATAAAATATAACTTAATTCTTCAATAGTTTTCGAATAGCTTACTAAGAATTCTTTTTTTATATTTAATTGAAATTAAATTCAACAATTGTTTAATATCATATGAGATATGAAATATAGTAACTATATTTTTGATGTAACTGTATTGAGATATGCATTAACAGATATAGCTGAGAATTTTCTAATGAGATGAAAATTAAGTTTGAAAGAAATAAAACACCTACTTTTGTTGTAATACATTCTCTATTTTCTTAGTGATTTTATGAAATACTTTGACATTAATATATTTCTAAATGAGAAAAGTGTTATGTCTTATAGAATTGGGTTATGCAATTTGGCACATTCCAAATTTATAACAAATACAAAAGAATTTCTAGATTCATAATTGATGAAAATTAGATACAAATTGGAAATCAACATTTTTTGTTTTGGATTTATGTTGGACCAGTACACAAATCTGCGCTTGAAACTAATATATCAATTGATAGAAACATGTTTGTTCCTGAGCAATTTATTAGATCTAGAGTTGAAAAGTATGGAAAAATATTGTTTATACTGATGGTGAAACATAGTATCGATAATCATTTAACTCTTGACGATTAAAATATATATTACATTCATAACTTGAAAAAAGTGAAAGCATTATTTTATATTCTTTTTCGAAAAAAAACTAGAATGTTTAATGATTATTATCCTTGTATTATTACTATTAATAATAATTTTGATCTAATACAACAATACAATTCGATTAAATTAATTATATATTTTTATTGCGATAGAAAAATTATACGATCGCGATAAAAGTATGTCAATTTATATTAAATTAACAGAGCTGGTTTATGTATACATATTTAAAAAGAATATTCAACTGCAATTAGAATGCATTATAAATTTAACTTAATTAAAGAATTCTGTTCCTACAAATATACTTTATTTTATACTGTTATAATTCTATATCCATTTTTAATTAAATTACCAATACTTATGTGTTTATTTTCTGGACTAGATTTTATTCAATATTTTTTAATTTGATCTTTAATACTAAAGGCGTTGGCACAAAAATCACAAATTTGACTAATATAATCATATCTAATAGCCTTGTCATACAACGGTTTAATAAGATCATCAGGATTTTTTTCCATAAAATTAAATATAGTAACAGAACTTCCATCTAGAAACAACGAAGCATCAAAACCATTTTCTTCTAAATCAAATAAATAGTCAAATGCATGTAACATCCTAGCATGCTCAGAAATTGGATCAGCTAATGAAATTATTGCGATTTTGTCTTTCATACTTATATTATTCGTAATAGATAGATATAAAAAAATAGGTTGAAGGGTTAAAAGTACTTCTTTTTAATTTAATAACAAAATTATTTTTACTACATAATTTTACGATTCATAAAAAGATATTGCGATGTTTCAATATTTTATTATTCTTATTAAGAAAATAATAATAAAATATTCTGTTGGAGTATGATTCATTAGCAGATTTATTATCAGTATGATGGATTTTATGAGATATACTACTAAAGTAATTTGTCCAAAGTCATCTCGAAAAATAGTATATGTTTTATTGTCTAGAAATGCCATAATTTAGTATTTTTTGTCTATATCACATGATAGATTAAATAGTTCTACTATTTTCAATTCTTATTGTCCTTCTCTTTGGCAAACAACTAGGAAAGCATTTAGGTTATTTATTACAAAATCATCTTTCTGACAATCCATATACTTTAGCCCAAAGTACTTATGCATATTTCAATTCCATTTGTTCTATCTACAAATAAAATAATCCCATCTTACACATAATTTAATTCTAAAGAAGATGATAAGAATTGATTTCATATAAATTATAAGATTGTACATATTGTATTGCAAAGAAATTAGATTATTCTAAATCGATTATATTTCCATTTTATGTGTTTAGACAATTTGTGTTTTTTCCAATATTGAACAATGAAACAATCAACGCTATTGATAATATGAATACAAAAATAATTCTATGGTTTTTTGATTTCCTATTCAAAAACCATCAATTATTAACGCAGAATGTCCAATATCTAATGGCAATTTATCAAATGTTGAATTATCTACAACTGTAAAATCATATTTTAATATATTTTCATCATTATCGTAGACTGGATTGTAAAGTTCTATTACAAATATTTCTTGTAACCCTTTTTTATCATCAACAATTAATGCAGCATTTGGTGGCACTTCCGCATAACTTGTGTGAGCACCTATTAATATTGACCAATTACCTATAAAATCAGATGTATTTCTCGCTTCTACAAATCCATCTGGCCTATCAGCAAAAGAAACTGTTTTATCCGATACATCATTTAGTCGTACCAAATATGTAGTAGAATTAATTTCAGAAATTAAACCAGAGTTTGCCTGTTGAATACTTAAAACGGGCGATGTAAAGAATTTTCCGATATTAATATCATTTACTTTATTATTTTCTGAATAAGCCGTATGAGAGGATAATGTTGTAGTAGTAACAAGTATTATTTTTATCACAACTAAAAATGAAAATATGAAAGATAATCTTGTGTTTCTAATTTTATTCATAACTCGATTATTCAACTATTCAATATTAAAATTTTGTTTCAACTTTAAATTTGAACTTTGTTAAATGTTGTTTATTAGATAATAAAATGGATTCATTATTTCACTGTTATTTGTATTACTCTCAATGAGTGCAGGGACTTTTAGATTACTAAAATGAAATTAATCTCTAATGATTAATCCAGAAATAAAAAGAAAAGATGTAGAATCAAAAGGAAAATAATAAGAGAAAGATATTATATCTTTTGATATGAAGAATTCTGTATTTAGTAGCAGTAGAGGTGTAGTGATAATTACAGTATCTATGCTAATGTTTACAACAGCAGCGACAAATATAGTTGAAGGACAAATCGAAAATGATGGCAGTACTGATAATATTTCGAACATAATAGAAGATCATTTTCCTTTCAAAATAGGTGAAGTAGTTTTTGAAACACAAGGACATAGTGAAGGAATGAAAATAATTAACATTGACAAACAAAAAATAGAAGGATCTTGGTCAGGTAATGGTACACTACAAAACGGCATTCAAGTAATGGATTTTGGAACATATTTTGCTACTATAAAAGATGACGGTTATTGGCATGGTAATGGTCATGGAATGATCATGTCATTTGATAATGAAGTAGTCAAATATACTTTTCAATCTATTGGAAAAATGGAAGATGGAAAATTTAAAGATATAGGATCTGTGATTTTTGATGCCACAACAATTCATAACGGGACATTATCATCCCTAGAAAACACAATAGGAATATACACAGGTGAAATAGATATAAATGGAAATTCAATAATTAAGGTATGGGAATTAGAGAAATAATCTACTCTTATTTTTAAAAAATATCTTTTTATTATCAATAATTTTTATTTTATATTAGTGGCATGTAACTTTAATATTTAAATTCTTATTTAGTGAATTTGATTTCAAATAGATATTTAAAATTAAATAATTTTTTTATATATTTATTCCTATACCTACTGACGAATTATATGTTCAATAGATTATAAAAGAATGAAATATAAAAGAATAATACATATTATAGACAAAATAAAATAAAAGAGAATAGAAAAAAATATGCCAACTGGAATACTAATATTAAAATGCAATGAATGCAATTCAGATGTTTTGGGAAGAAAAAGAAGAAAAAATGTATTATGTGATAGATGTCAGATGAAAAATTATATTGAAAATCAAAAAAAATCAAGAGAAATAGTAAAGGACTCTTTTGTTAGATATTAAAAAAATAGAAAATAAAAATTAACGTCTTGAAATATAT
>JBNAIF010000250.1:0-8520 GCA_050043595.1 Nitrososphaeraceae archaeon
AATATCTAAAGATACTGAAGCAACTAGAAATAATATGCAAAAGATGGTGGAGACTACTAAATCAGCATACAATAAACTACAATCATGTAAATGCAATTTCTGTATAGCGGAATTTTCTTCATCAGAAGACCATCTAAAACATTGTTTAAATAATCATCCAAAAAAACCAGCAAAACCAAATAAAGATTTAATTAAAACGATGCAAGAAAATGGAGAAAAAGTAGAACTAAAAGGAAATCTATGGGAATAAAAAACTTAAGATGAATGGAAAATAGTCTTATGGTATTTGGATCGCTATTCTATAACTCAATATTCAGGTAAAATGTTTGAATGTAATTGGAAAGAAGCAAAAAACCTTTTCATTCGTATTTATTCCAAAGAGTTGAAGACAATGAAAAAAATTAGAATGGAAATACAGGAAAATCCCGACATACTGTTTAAACAACTTGTTATTGATTTTATTAGAAATAGTGAAAAAAAGAGATTATTTTAATTGGCCGCCGCCAAATTTAGCAATTGTAAATAATCATCCTTTTAGTTTGTAGAAAAGGTTAAAACAAATAAATTCAGAATAAGAAAGATGAAAACCATCGTTATTACTTTCAGTCTTATTTTCTTATTTTTATTTTCGATTGGATTTGTATCTGCTCAACAAAATGGTGATGTTGAAATGTTATTTAATAAAGGAAATGAACTTGCTTCCTTAGGTAAATATCAAGAAGCCATACAATGGTATGATAAAGCATTGCATGTAAATCCCATCGATCTTGCTATATTAAACAATAAAGGAATTGCACTAGCAAAATTAGGTAAAAATTATGATGCAATACAAATATACAATAAAATACTTGAAATAGAACCAAAGAAGATTAGTACATTATATAATAAAGGATTATCATTATATAATTTAGGCAAATATCAAGAAGCGGTGGAATGGTATGATAAGGTACTTGATATAGATCCAAATTATATTGGTGCATTAAATAACAAAGGAAATACACTAAATAGCCTGGGAAAGTATCAAGAAGCATTAGTGTGGCTTGATAAGGCATTAGATATTAAACCAGATTTTGTTGATGCACTATACAATAAAGGATTAGTATTGGATACTTTAGGCAAATACCAAGAGGCGATAGAATGGTATGATAAAGCATTGGAAGTAGAACCAGATTTTGTTGATGCATTAAATAACAAAGGAAATACACTAAATAGCCTGGGAAAGTATCAAGAAGCATTAGTGTTGCTAGACAAAGCATTAGAAGTAGAATCAAGTAATGCGGATGTATTATTAAATAAAGGATATGCATTAAATAGTTTGGGTAAATACCAAGAAGCGGTAGAATGGTTTGACAAAGCATTGGAGGTAGAACCAGATTTTTTCAAAGCATTATTAAATAAAGGCTTAGTACTAGACACTTTAGGTAAATACCAAGAAGCACTACAGTCATTTGACAAGGCATTGGAGGTAGAACCTAATGATGTGGATGTATTGTTATATAAAGGAGATGTATTGCATAGTCTGGGTAAGTATCAAGAAGCGATAGAATGGCTAGACAAAGCATTGCAAGTAGAACCAAATAATACGGATGTATTATATACTAAAGGATTAGTACTTTCTCTATTAGGTAAATATCAAGAAGGAATAGAATTATTTGATAAAGCGCTTGAAATTAATCCTAATTATACCAATGCTTTAACTGTGAAAGAAGAAATGTTATCTGTGTTAAATGCTACAGTATCATAAATTAGTCACAAAACATATATTTAATTTCTATAGATGATATAAAACATGAAAAATCTGATCAAGAAATTAAACAATTTATCAAGGATTTGATGATGGGATAATAATATTCATAATCATGGAAAAATAATATTTTGTTTTTTTAAAAAATAAATCTCAACCAACAACTATGCGTTTTTCAAAAGATAGAAATATTATTAGGAAATGCATGAGTTGTAAATTAAGATGATAACAAACTCATCCAAATGAAATTCGGGAAAATAAAGTAGATAATTTATCAATTTTTGTCAATTATATTTTATTCCAACGTTTTATCTAATTTTACTGCTTTATCAAAGCACGTTTCAGCATTAACTCTATCTCCAATCTTAATTAATGTATATCCTTTATTGTACCAATATTCTGCCATATTCGGATCTAATTTAATTGCTTTATCAAATTCTTTTAAGGCTATGGGGTATTCACCTATCTTGAAATTAATAGTTCCTCTTTCGTTCCATAGTTCCTTCTTGTTAGGATCAATACTTATTGCTCTATCTAAATATCGTAATGCATCGTTATATTTTCCTTTCATTTTCATGATAGAAGCTTTATGTATCCATGAAAAGATATAATTAGGTTCAATCGATATAGCCTTATCGATATTATTGAGTCCATCTTCTTCTTTCCCCATATTGGCTAATATAGTACCCAAATGAGATAAAGCAATAATATTATTCTCATTCAACTCTATTGATTTCTCAAAGCTTTTTATTGCATTAAAATAAAGTCCATTATTTAATTCAGAAAGTCCTTTCTGCGTCCACAAATTACTATTAGAATAACCCCTTATCAATGCCTTCTCAAAGCTTTTTATTGCCTCATCATAATTTTGAAGTTTATTATATATTTCTCCTCTAAGTTTATTAGCTTCTATATTTTCAGGTTCGATGTTTAAAGCATCATCAAAATATTTGATAGCTGTTGAATAATTATCTAATGATAAATAAACTAGTCCTTTATTTATCAATGCAGTAACATAATTTGGATTAATCTTTAAAGCTAGATCAAGTTTATGTAAAGCATCATCAAACCTCTTAGATAATCTCAAGGCATTAGCAATATTATTAAAAATAGATATATCGTTATTATTAATATTAATAGACTTCTCGAAGTTTTTTATTGCTTCATCGTAATTTCCTAATTCAGTTAAAATTTTTCCTTTTTCTCCGAGCAGTAAATAATCATTAGGACTATTATATATTGCTACATTTAGAATTTTTAACGCTTCTTGTTTTTCATTTTTTTGACCAAGAATTTTTGCTTTATTTAACAAGATAACTGGATCGTTTGGTAGTAATTTTAACGCATTATCATAATTTTTTATTGCCTCCTCATATTTATTTTGATTAGATAATATGTTACCTTTGTTTGTTAAAGCATAACCTTTTGCACTGATATTTTCAGGATCTACAGTTAATGCTTTGTTGTAACATATTTCCGCTTTGTCATAATCTTCTAAAGATCCATAAGCATTTCCCATATTCAACCATGTATATGCATCATAAGGATTATTATTTACTATTATTTGGTAACAATCTATTGCTTCTTTATTCTTTCCTAATGCTTGAAGCGATGTCCCTTTATTGTACAAGGCATTAATATTTTGTGGTTCTTTACTCAATACTTTATTATAACATACTATAGCTGATTGATTATCTTCTAGTTCGTGAAGTATTGTTCCTTTATTATTTAAAGCTGGAATATAAAATGGATCAATTTCTAATGATTTATTGAAAAATTCTAAAGATTTTGAATAATCTTTTATAGTTGAATAAAACTGAGCATAACCAAATGTGAACATCTTTACTTTTTCATCAGACGATAAATTCTCCATTTCTGGATAACATTCCTTGAAATCATTAATCATTTTTTGGTATTGGGTTTCTTTGTACAAAAGAGCAGTTCTTTGTAAGATAATAATTATAGAATCAGAATCAAATTTTGTAAAAATACAATGAATGATTTCCTTAATATTATACAAAGAATCAAATGTCTTCAAGTCAGATCCACAAATTTCATTATACAAGTATAGCAAATAATGAATAGCCCATGCTTCATGAATATTAAAGTCTCCATTTTTATTAATAATATCCATTTTTGATAGTTTAATTAACTGATTCATTAAAATACCACAACGAGAAAGCAAGTCAGTATCAAGATTAATTCCAAAAGTCCCTAAAAAAGTAACATATATTGCGGATTTGATAAGATCCCGATCGCTTGCCATATTTTGACTTTTTTTCTTAAGATCATAATTGAGGACAGGATGATCATAATTTTTTATATCATCAGAAATAAGCCAACGCAATTGATCAAAAAATATCAATGGTTTTCCTTTGGATGATTTAAAGAAATTTTTTGCTAAATTTAATATATCGCTATTTTCATTTATTAATCCCAATTCCTTAATTTTATTTAAATATACACGAGCATCAGCTATTTCAAATTTTATTTCAATTTTATTTAAATACGAATATGCATAATCAATTTCCGAATTTCTATCATGTTCTAATAATATTTTGGTATTACTTAATTTTATAGGATCACATGTATAAAGAAATTTTAAATCTAATGATTTGTTTCTTTGAAAGTGATTAAATACCTTAAATGTATTAATTTTGTTCGACTCTTGACAATTATCAGATACTATCAATATCCTCGTGTTCCATTGCTTAACTCTGTTGATTAATTCTATCATAAGATCTGGATTGAAATCAAGCTCGTGAATTTCAAGAACAGAATAACCATTTTCAATCATTTCGTAGATAAGCCTCTTTAATATTAAGCTTTTACCAGAAAAAGAACTACCAATAATTATAGTTCCTACTCTTGTTTCAATTGATCTTTTGATGGTATCTATTATGTCTCTTCGTCCATCCAAACCATGTTTTATATCTTGTAATTCAAATGTTCCACGTTTCCAACAATTTACATCGGGATCGCCAAGATATTGATCTTTATTAAACAAATGAATTTTTTGTGAAATACCTAAAACATTCAAGTCACTCAAAAATTTATTTTGAATAGATGATGAATTAGAAATTAGATTCAAAACGAGATTTTTAACTTCATTTTCTAGGAATTCTTTATCATCCATTATCTTTTGCCCATCAATCATTTCAGATAGAACAAATCCTTTACTTGTTTCACCTACTGATACTTTGTCATAATGTCGCAAAAGATTTTCTTTGAGTAAAATCTTTGGGTTAACTATACATATCTTTACATCAGCATCACTTGATTGTAAAATATTTATATCTTTATAGAAATGTGTGGATGAATCAGACCATATAATTTCCACGGCAACTTTTATACCTGAAAGAACAGAATAAACATCTAATTCATGTCCTGAATTAGGATATTCAAGGATTGTACAACCATTAAACCATTTTTTTAGTTGGAGATACATGATCTTTTTTAGTAATTTGTGTTCTTTGGTTTCATTGCTCCTCAAATTTACTTTGAAATATAAATAACAGTAAAGTATTTTTATATTTCATCTAATAGTAATTTTTTATAATTTAGTTGTATATAGTCTATTTAAAAAACAACAATTACTAGTTGTTTCTTGCTATCATACTCACAATCCAATTAATATCCTTCTTATTTACACCAATTTAGATATTTTCAGATCATGTTTATACTTTAAAAGTAATAAAAAAACTAAAGCCGTTAAATACTAAAGCCTGTATATGAGGTATGTATAACATCCTTTTAAACAATTTAATTTCACAAACATCTAAAAAATGAATGATAATCAACATTGTGAAAGTGAAAAGTAATAATGTTGATATGGGTTATGTTACGGAATATATCCTTTGATCTTTATGAAATCATTGCCGCCCGAACGCTTAAACTTGTAGCAATCCTTAATATCAAACTCATCATAAACCGCACAAATCTTGATTTTTTTATCTATGTCATCTTTATCAAAGTCAAGATCAAATTTCTTGTTACATTCGGAGCATATTGTCTTTTTATTTCCTTCTACCGTTATTTTTACATCGCTGTCAATATCTTTGTTATTGTATTTTATTGATAATACATACTCATCTTCTGTCAACTCATCTGGATAGTAACGATCTTTGATTTTATCAAATTCTATGCGAATATCTGGGGCCGCGCTTACAGAATTTACTATTACTAGTGTTATTAAAACTATGGAAAAGAATAAACCAAATCTTATCATATCATTCACTTATTTTGAATTTGTCTTATCAATTACCTTTGGAACTATCATATTAATCCAATTCTGAAAGTCATCATCTGACCAATTATTTTTTGTATCTAGAAATGAAAACATTATAGTAATGTCTTTATTTAATTTTCCTTCGATGAAAACATATTTGCCATGAAATATTGAACCGTCTTTATTATATTGCAGATCGGCGCCATAAACTACTCCTTCATATCCATCTTTATTAGAATAATCAGAAGTCTTTCCTAATCTATCCAGAGTACGAGTTTCATCATTTAATCTTTCAAAGTAATTGTCAATAGCAGTCTCTATGTCTTCATTAAATATTTCTATACTGCTTGCTTGAGTCTGAGCTGAAACCGTAGAAATTCCAAAACCAGATAAAAATACAATGAAAATTAAGTATCTCATTTTGTTCATTTTCCTAAGAATTCAGATAATAGATTTCCAACAACATCGATATTCTTGTTATTTTTACAGTCTAAGGCTTCATTACCAAGAGGTGCGAGTGGAGCTAGTTGAGGATATAATAATAACGCGCCGCCACCCAAAAGACATCCGAGTACACGTTCACCCTCTTTCGTTAGTTCGTAAGGATTATTCTTCTTGACTAGATCACGACATGATTCAGAGATAATACCTTGAGCCATATCACACAACTCTTTCCAGTTTATACCATTGTTGTTATAATCTGATTTGACAGTTGGTTTCTTTCTATCATAGTCATCATAATAACTTGCAGTAGGAGATACTTTCACTAACCCTGACATATACGGATGAAGAGTACAGAAATAATTGTAATAAGCATCATAATAATTACCTGACTTTGTAAATGTAAACTCAAACTTGTCTCCAGGCGCCAGAAAACCAGAATCAAAAAATCCATTAGTTCCATTATATGAATGACCGCTAGTTACGGTATGCAAAGTTGTATCATCGTTAGTCCATACTACTGTTGTTCCTTTCTTGACTTTTAATTCATCTGGGACATAATACTCATCTGTTTCACGGTCAGCAGCCCCTTCAGATATAGATACTCTCTTCTTTTCTGCAAATATAGATTGAGAATTAGTAAGGCCGGTCATCAAAACTAGAGATACTATTGAATATACAACAATCCGTCTCATGAATATGATCTCCTTTCAGATTGCTCTTGTAATGATGTTTTCAAATTCAATTTACTCATTTCTTTTTTTATGAGGTGACCAATTATCCACTTCTTTGTCCTTCCTTCATAATCTGGATGTGTTCTTAAAATATTTAGCATATGCAAATCATTTGTGTCTAATGCAAGACTAGTTCTGTCACTATACGTAGTCCCATCAATTCCCTTATCCTTAAACATGATCGATCATGTAATATACTGTACTATATAAGTATTATTATTATTTGTATGTAATTACATGTAATACAGATATAGGAAGATTTTATTAGATCTAAGTTGATAATTACATGTAATAACATGGTTAAACGAGGCGGAAGAGAAATTATTACTATGGATATATTTAAAGAAAATTATCTCAAGTTAAAAAAGGAGGCAGAAGCAGAAAAAGAAGATGTTAAGGGATATCTCAATAAGTTGATTGAAGATCATATTTCCCAAAAAGAGTTTCTTGACAAAATTGCACCATCATTGGGACTAGAGGAAATAGAAGGTGATAAAATTATCTTAAAAGATCCTAAAGAAAGAAAGTTTATTGATTTACATTATACAAAAGATTTGAATATATCATGTACTGATGATAAATGCAAGAAGCATAAGGAAGACTGTAAACACAAGAGATTTGTTTATATGAATTCAGATATTATTGCAAAATTAATTAAATTATTATAAATTTACAAAAATAGATAAAATGATATAATAAAAATAAAATATTTTGGGTTATTATAAAATCGATTTCGAATCAAATATATTTGCTTGTCCTTCTGCAAGACTAATGATTTTAAATAGTTCAATTATTTCAAGTATCTTGATTTTTTTAATTTCTTCCTTGTCTGCTATTTGAGTATATAAATGGGTTGTAGTATCTGCTTTTTCTTTTAAATGTGTAATGCGATTTATTAATTGTTCTATGTTTCTTTCATTGTTAGTAAATTCTTTTTTTCTTTCATTTAAGTTCTTAATTAATTCGCTAAAAAATCTTGATCTGTTATTATCTTGATCAAAATAAATTTCTAAATTTCCAGGTTTATCTTTTGGATATTTGTGTTGTAGTAGTAAGATAAGTAAATTTTCAAATAATTTTCTAAGTAGTATCAAGGATGAGGTAAAATAACCTGATCGAAATGTTCCATTAATTTCGTTTACTAAAGTTGTTAAAAACAAATCTTTGAATTTTATATTTATTAATATTTTTGTTTTTATAGGTGATGGACTATATGATATAATATTATGATGTGATTCTTCTGTAAACGTTTTTGATTTTTTATCATATGTAATATTACATTTATTTTCTAATATATTTATCAATTCTTCTCCCCAATATTTTTGTTCTTCTAATATTGGTTCAAGTGGTGGTGTTCTATAAAGAGAACCGCG
>JBNAIF010000251.1:0-3035 GCA_050043595.1 Nitrososphaeraceae archaeon
ATTGTAAGAAATATTAAATTCTTTGATAATATCGGGAATAGCGATAGAAATCATTGTTTCAGTGTATAAAATAATAACTGAAATTACACTTAAAATAAAAAGTACTTTCCATGCAAATGGAGCAATTTTTTCTATTTGATTATTTTGAGATGGTGGTCGTGATTTATTAAGAAAAGAAAATGGAATAAACCTACGATTAAATCGAAATTTCATGTATGTTTTTTATAAGATTTTACTTATCTATCTTTTTCTTTATTATTGTTATAATGTGTTTATTGGCTAAAGTTAAGAATATATCTGTAAATAGATTTTGTTGTGATTTTTTGTACTATACTTGGATTAGAAAGAGTTTTACTCTAAATCCTGTATTTTCTTAAACTTACCTCAACTATTAATATATTATTATAAATCCTGAACAGAGAATAGAAAATATGAAAAATATCCAAAATCAGCAGATCCCATTAAACAAGTAGCAGAAAGTAAATGTGGCAGAATACATGAAATCTGTTGGTCTTTTGGACGATATAGTGTAGTCTTTTGGACGATATAGTGTAGTATTTTGGAAGTATAGGATAATGTTGTATTGATCTTTTCCTTACTATCAGTAGAAAGTGAAGGTAAAGTAAGAACTACTACCATTAAAGCCCTCAAGTATGAAGAAGACATTAAAATATGATATAATTCCAGATAATACGACATCTATAGAATTATCGATGAGTTCGAACAATCTACTTTAATTATCGATAAGCATTCTACCAAGTGTGAAACAAATTCTGGTCATTGTTCTACGTATGACATTAATCTTTTTCCATTTGACCCATCTAAAAAACCAAGAGATGATGTTCACTATAATCCACAGTAATCATTATACGGATAACTGAATGTTTAGTATCTACAGATAATAGATAGAGGTTTTAAACATTAACAAATACAAGATATTGTACAAACTGCAACGAGACCAATAGACCGTATATAAGTGGGTTCTATAAAGTAACATATATTAGGAAACGTTGCAAAAACGCTTTGTTAATTTATTATAAATTCATTCCATGATTTAACGTTTAACGAAAAATATTTTTTATCTTATTATTGTAAAAATGCATAATTTAGTCCAATTTTATTTAATTTAGACTAAAAATATTGAACCCGAGAAATCTTCGGACGCGTCTGGAGTAGTTTCCTCCATGTAGTAGGATTCTACTAATTTTTATTTAGCTTTTATTGTTAGAAACTTTTTTAGAAATTACTAATCTGTTATCTTATAGCAGTTCTCTTTATTTTCCCATTTACAATTTGATTGTTCCTGCAAGTAAATGTACTTATGAGAGTGTCATGACCATATATATTACTTTTTAAGAGTACATATTATTTCATATAAAGATGTAAAAAAATAAAAATATTTGTCCATAATTGTATAAGATATGGAGAAACTAAATAATTGTAGTATAGTACCACCAAGTATATGTTTCGAAAATAGATTTAAAAATTGAAGAAATGAGAAGACATATACAAAGAAATTCTATAAATTAAAGGAAGAAACAAGAGATGAAACTTATGTTATGTCTTATGAAAATACTGCTTAAAGAATATCTAATATTCATATTGATAGAGACATAACAAAGAATTGGGATTTATGTATTTAGTATACTATAACAAAATAATTAACTAATTGTTATATTTATTTCTATACATCCACAAATAGACTAAAGATAAAAACATAAATACCATTTTAACTCTTATAAAGCAATGTCATACTATATAAATCTCTGGTCTTTGAGTGAACGAGGAATAGAACACATCAAAAATTCTCCAAAACGTGCAGATCACTTTAAACAAATATGCGAAAGTAAAGGTTGCAAGATACATGATATCTTTTATACATTTGGACAGTACGATGTAATCAGTATTGTGGAAGCACCTGATGATGCTGCGATGATGTCTGCTCTGCTGTCTATGGAGAGTGAAGGTAACGGGAGATCTACTACTCTTAAAGCATTTACATATGAAGAATCTAGGAAAATAATAGATAATCTATAGATAGAGAAAAAATCTTTCAATTTATTTATTCTATTATTATTTCCATTCCCAAACCTTCACCTGGCTATTTCCTGATTCATCTACTTCATATTCGAATATTCCTACAAAGTTATCAATAATTGAGAGTGTAGTGCTTGATGTTTTATAGAAGTTACTACCTCTAAAACTTGTCTTTCCTGACTCATTAGTTATACCTATACCATATCCTTTGAAAGTAACAATTCCGCCACCCTTGGGATATATTATTCCCTGTCCTTCTCCATAAACTACATTTTCTCCTACAGGAATACTCCAATAAGTAACTATTTCAGTTGTATCTATGCCTCTCAATCTTCCTTTACACGATGCAGAATGTTCTACCTTACTTTTTTCTGTATCTAAAACTCTACTACTTGTAATTTTACCTTTTCCTTCGTGTATTAAATCACCTAACATAATCAATAATATCTAATACTTTCTTATATCCTTATATTCAGATTAGAATATATAAAATGACTTATTTTGTAACAATGTTAAGGAGTAATTTATCTCCATAATTTTAGGAATTGTTTATTCATTAATAGTATGAAGTAATTGTATAGCATATACACAAGAAGAAAGAAACATAACAGATTTGAATGAATCAAAATTCTTTTCAATACAACACACACAATCTGGTTCAATATCAGAAGTCAATGCTACAGAATATTTATTGGAATTGAATGACATATCATACAGTACAATATTATTTTCAGATAGACCCGATAGAATTGTTACTTCTGTAAGTACATCTGACTTCATAGGTAATTGGACTGTTGGAGTAGATAGTTTTGTAGTAGATGCACCTAATGCGATACTTGTTGCAGATGAGAAGGAAGAAAAGCAAAACGTTGCAATAGTAGAATTGTTCAATCTTATTTATGCATCTGATAAAAATGCATTAACATATAATATGACTCCAGTTAATAGTACATCTCTCTAATTGCTAAGTGAGGAGTTTGGAGGGTCTACACTGATAA
>JBNAIF010000252.1:0-2810 GCA_050043595.1 Nitrososphaeraceae archaeon
AAACAACTGCAAATAATAACGGTAATACGAGAACATAATCAATAACAGTCCAAAAAGGATCTTCTAAAATAGTATAGAAGTTATCCAAGTAACTAGGCAGGAATTCTGAATAGGGAAAAATTGAAGATTCAGGATCGGATATAAAATAAGCGGTATCAAATAGTCCGTACCATCCAAATCCAATTACAAGATAAATGAGTTCAATCACAATAAGTTCTTTCCACCAGTTTTTTGAACCAAATAAATGATCTTCTGAGTTTTCTTTATTCTTAGTTATATTTTCATGAACTTTCCACATTATAAAAAATATGCTTAAGTAATAAACAATAAGGGTAAGATAAGCAGGTGTTACAAAGATTGCAAATATTTCAAATATGATAATAGAAATTACCAGATATATCCCAAATTCTCTCTTCCATCTGATATGTGTAAATAACAATAAAATTTCATAAACTGTTGTCTTTATATGCTTAATGATCGATATCTTTTGAAATCTATATTTTACGTAAAATATGATAAAAAATATTGATATTGTAATTGGAAATTATTTATACAAATTTTGTAAATTTATTTAAAATTAGCAAATATTATAAAACAAGTTATTAAAGTAAAGAAATACCATTGTCTATTAATTCTATATGTACTCTAGGATAGTTATGTGTGATACCTCGAAAAATATCTATAGAATGTAGAATAATTTCACGGATTATCAAAGTTTTCAATGTCTAAATATTTAAGATTATTTTACAACTTTTAGACATCAAAAAATTTCTATTGTTTATTGATAAATAAACGCTTTTTCAGCAAGATAGAGATATGCAGGTTTGAAGTTATTTAGAACATCTAATATGGCAGGAAGTGTTGCTACTGGTAAATGCATGAATATGAATCCATTGTCATCTATATAATCTTCAGGAATATACAGACCAACATCATAAAATCCTATTTGTCCTATTGGTATGTCATTATTATAAAGAGTGACAATAGATCTGAAAAAGTCTGGATTGTTTGTTCCACCACCTACGTTTATTTCATAATTTGTAATGAGATTTGATTCTTCTTGTGCATAAATATCATTATTATAAGTCATTAATGTTGTAATTAAACCTACTACCACAATAACAAATAAACTCGTTTTTAAATTCAATGTAGAAATAATTTCATACTTATTTTAAAATATTCTTCACAAATTTTTCGATGTCTCAAAAGAAATCGACGAATATTCTTAAATTATATAATTTTTCTGTCTATTCATGAAAATAGATTATGTTCTTGCGCTAGGTTTTGTAGGAGTAATATTAGTTGGTACAAATTCAGTATTTTCGAATATTGCGAAAAAAATATTTTAAATTACTACACACTACAATAATTGATAAATTTTGGTTAGATAAAATGTATTTAAATCATCACTTATTATTTTCTTAACAATTCTCTAACTTAAAAAAATAATCGACCAAATTTGTTTTATATTATCTTTTAATGTAATTCATATGGGAACTAAAATAAATAATCTTAAAGTAGTCAAAGTAGTAGATGGAGATACAATTAATGTTGAATTAAATGGGGAAATAGAAAAATTAAGACTGATATGTGTTGATACAGAAGAAAGTCATCCAGGTGGTTCTAAACCTGTAACTGTGATGGGTAAGAACGCATCAGAAATGGCTAAACAATATTTCAATTTAGAAGAAAATCCTAACGGTGTTTTTGTCGACATTGAATTTGATACTGATGATCCAGTAGAGGTATGTTTAAAGAAACATAGAGGAAATTATGGAAGATTGTTATGCTATGTTCACAAAGATTCTGAAAATTATAATTTTAAGTTAATCCATGAAGGTTGGAGTCCATACTTTGAAAAATATGGGCGATCAAGAATTTATCATAATGACTTTACTAATGCAGAATTTTTTGCTCAAGCACATGATCGTAATATTTGGAACACTATAGCAAATCAACAAGGTCAGACCCGAGGGAAATATTGCAAATTAAAGAATTGGTGGTCTACAAGAGCCTTAGTAGTTGAAGATTATAGAAATTATGGAATTTCAACTGGTGTTTTATCTGTTAGATTAGATTACGATAAAATTAAACAAGCATCTGAACAAGAAGAAAATATAACTGTATTATGTGATTTACAATCGGGAATAGATAGACGTTCTGAAAACGGTGCTGTAATATTTGCCGGTTCCAAATATCATAAATTCAATTTATGGATTCCTGATATCGATTCTGATGAATCTGAAAGAATAATTAATCTTATTGAAAAACGATATTCTGGAACTGAAGGCAATGGATATGGGTATGTATATGTTAGTGGAAAAGTCACTAAATACAACAATACTCCTCAAATAATCTTGACTGATATAAAACAACTATCAGATTTTCCACCTTCTACTTAATTTCTTTCAACCAAAGTACATTTAAAACCTTTTAATTAATTTAATACTTTCATCCAATTCTTTTTCAGATAAATCAAGATTTAAACTTCAACATTAATATCGATATTCAAATATCTTTAAGTTTTAGTTACAATCCAATGTTTGATTGATCTTTTAAAAATAAAAATCAACGAACATATTATGATACTATTCTTCAAATTTAAGATTTATTTCTCAATATTTTTGACTATTCATTACAAATACAAAATCTTTTTATTTTACTATTTGAACCCTACTATATGCAATGTTCAAACCCCTTTAGGCCCATCGATAATCATATTTAAGTCTTTCTATTACCTAAATAATGTTATGTCTAATATCCAGTCATATTAATATGAATATTATTATAATAAAAATAGAACATATTAT
>JBNAIF010000253.1:0-4678 GCA_050043595.1 Nitrososphaeraceae archaeon
AAGATCTCGCTATGAATTCATAGCCAAAAACAATTATCAATTCTATAGAAAATATCATTTTATATATCAGATCTAAAAATCCATGAAAATATGTAGGGTGTTACAGATTTACAATTTTGTTTCAATCATTATGCATTTACATCATAGAATATTCTAACTAGATTTAGACCTTTAGATTTTATAATTTATAGAACATACAATGACTATGGAGATTTTGGAATTATCTACAAAAGTGATAAAAATGATTGTAAATGTATACTAAAAGCAACTAATCTAGAAGTAACAACTCATTTTTTGTTATAAATATTAGAAAACATTCATAATAGATCTGTTCGATGTAAAAACATTAGAATGACTGTATCTTAATAAACAAATCACTTGCAGTATATCAGATAAAAATTATATTGTCTCTTTCTATAGACTGATTATGTGTATGTTTTGGTATTTATATTACCAAAATTGTTTTACCAACTACTACGAAATAATAAATGCATATAATTCTCATGACTTGTCACGATTTAGAGGTATACTAAAATTAAATATTATTCTAATTGGAGAGAAAGGTTTCATTAAAAAAATGATAATAATAATCCTCAGGAATGTTTCAGAAAGATATTTAGGAATATAATTAAGAAAAACTTTCATGGTTTTGACAAAACATGAATCTTGTGACATGATAGAAACCATTAAAATAGAAAACAACGTACATAAAAAAAATTAAAATAACTACACGGAGTATGACTAAAAATTCCTAGTAGGAAAAATAATAAGAATAAAATAATCTCAACCATTCTTTAAGAATACAACCTATAATACGATATGAAATAGTTCAGGTTTTCACCAAACATACATAATTTTGTATTCGTATTCCTTATGATTATACAAACATAGTCAAATATTCAGAGCAAGATTAGTGTAGATCCTGATCTTGATGCTTTAAGGTTAGAATCAAATTCACATAGTGGTAAGATAACACAACAAATTATGTATTATACTCAGAATAAATCAAAAAAAACTGACATGCAGCTAAAAGAAGAACGATTTCTCTAAATAATATGAAGATATAAAATCTTTGACAGAAAAGATGACAAGTTCTAGTCGAATTCGCAGATATTCATAACATCAAATTACTAAAAAAACAAATAAGTTAAAAGTTTTATAATTAAGAAAATTAAGCAACTTTTAATATATCCAGATAATACAAATCAAATACTGAATACTCCTATATACAATTATTGACCAATCTCTATAAACTTGAATTTCATTCCATGTTATGACTCTAATGAATTAAATATACTGTTCAATTGAGAATAGTGTATGTAGATATAAACTTTTCACTGACGAAGAACGATATTCTCTAAACCTAGTGGAAGATCAGAATAACATTATGTGACTATCATTTGCACTAAGAGATCTATTTTTATATAATAGATACGTTATTTGAATATTGACATCGATTAAAAACTAAATCTACATTAAATGCATAGTTAAAGATACTTATGGCGATGTTGTCGAGGTAGTCACAATTGATGGACAGCGTTTCAATCTTGACAGATTAACAAACCGCATGAGATATAATGAGATTATTGCTTTTGCAAGTAATACTACTGAAAGTAGTAACAGCACTCCTGTTTATAGACTTGTACCAAGAGAAATAGGACGGAGACGAACCTTGCGGTCAATAATAGACAAATCTTTTAGACTAGAAGACATGCCTGAATGTAAAAATATTCTACCAAAACACAGCGACACAATTGACAAATAAAATTTAACAGTAAAATCTAGAGAAGGTACATATAGAAATATGAAATTCAATATTTTTTCATCAGTAAAAGAAAGTTTGCATAATTGAATACAAAATAAACTAGAAAAAGAGTTTTGTTTATCACTAGACACGACAGCAACTATATTATTCTGAACAAAACTATTCCATGTCAAAGCATTATTATACATAGATCTAATTATTTAAGTACTTTCAAATATTTCATTATAATTCTGTAAAAAAACCATTACCAGTTTTTGTATCGTTAACATTATTACGTATAAAATTACTAATTCCAGAATATTCATTTTTCCATATGAAACCATTAAGCTGTATACATTATATCTATACCTGATCATCTGAAATTTATATTTGACTCATTACTTATCATATTTTATTCACTTTTGTATTTTGCAGTTTAGTTATTATCATAAACAGATTCCTTATCAATCAATGAACATAATGTTTTAACATTAGGAATAGTATTAGTTCCACCGTTTAACTCTAAAATTGTCAAAATTGTATTTTTTAAATCTACAGCTTGCCTAACTTGTATCATTGACTATAATTTGTTAAGTTTTCATCAATGTAAAATTATTGTGTTTAATACGCCAGCTGGTTTCGAAATGTTGATATTCTTTATTAGAAAATATTTTACTGGTACCAACTGAAACTAATCCTAAAAACATATTACAAGAACATAACCGATTTTAAGGATTGATAAGAAAGATAAAGTTATTTAAGTTGCTCCATAGATTTACTTTTAGTCATCACATAATTTTATAAGATATTTGTAACTTTATTTTTTATATTTTTATTAAAAAAATTAAAACGACAGAGATAACAATTTTTATTATTTTTTTATTCTTTATGCTTTTCATCTATAGAAAGTACAAAATGTCTATAGAGTATAATCATTAAGTAAGAAGATTGTATATTTTTGTAGTACTATAAATAATACACAGATTCATTCATGAATATAAGATTTTTCCATCTGTTCTAATCAAAAGGTTTTTAGCTTACTAATTTAAAACAAATATATGCAAACTTACGACATCCCTAATATCCAAATACAGACAATGGTTACAGAATATGAAAGCGATCAAATAAACAAAATTATAGAGTATATGGCAGCAAAAAATGTAGTTCCAAACACTTTAGTAGAAAGACCTCGATTCACAAGAAGATCTTTCGCAAGACAATCTCTTATTACTTTTATAGAAAAATGGATACAAATAATGGAAGATGATGAAGAATATAATCCAGAAACAAAATGAGAAGTGTAACAGAAATAACACTACAAAAAATAAATCATGTTTATATATTAAGTTCTGATGGATGAAAAAGGAGTATATTTTAATCTCCTTGTCTTTTTTGTAGATAATAGTTTATCCATAATAGTATTCATAGTCTTTATGGTATGGATCATATCATTGTACACTTACTAACATTAAAGATGAAAATATCAACAATTTTAGTAAATTGAACATCAGAACAGTAAATACTAATAGTTTATTGTTGTTCACGTTAATAAAAATAGAACTTGCATTTATAAACTCGGTTAGATTTTTTTATATCTCACTATAAAAAAATACAAGAATAACATAGAGAAACAAAAGAAAAAGATATTAAACTTATAGTTATGATATGAAAGAAACTATCCACAAACTAGGTTTTCTTAACTAAGATAACTTTTAGAAACTACATGAAGAACTTCATAAAAATATTTCAGGAAAAGATAAATTTTAAAAACTAGACACAAAGATACATATTGACAAGTTATTCCAACGTAAGAACACAAACTATGATAAACAATAAATAAACGAAAATAGATAAGCACTAATACCAATAACAACCAGTATTAAAATGCAAAAAATCCATATTACAATAACAACATAAAATATCAGAAAACAAGAAAGAAATTAAGATAAGACAAAACAATTCAAAGAAATATAATACTAACTTAAAATATCTAGAATTCAAGGATTTACATAGAAAAATAGATTCGAAACTATTATCGATCAAGGGTTCAACAAACTCAACATCAACATATAGTTTTAATTAATCTTAAGTAATCATTTATCATTCTATGTAGAATGTTACGTACTTCTTTTATTGTTTTTCCTTGTGCTACGACTCCATTGATTTCTCTACATTTTCCTATAACATGATCACGGTACTCGTAATAATCATAGGCAAAACCATTCTCATTTATTTCTCGTTTGATTACTGTTACATTCTCACTCATGATTTGTTAGTAAGAAAATTTTGTTTATAAACACTTAGAGTCGTACGATTTTGTTAATTGACTTTGTTTTTTATATTTATGATATTTCTAGATAATTCTTCAATATTAACATATTTCATAGATACACATATTATTTTAAAAGATCATACTTTAAAAAAATGCTTTAATAATTTTATCCTAACTAGCCTTGAGTAAAACCAAGTTACAATATCTTATTTTTTCTTGTATTCTATTTCTGCTTTACATTTACTTTCTGCAATGTGTTGTAGTTTTTTTTCATGGACTATTTATATAATAGATTATTAGCATTAAGACTAAACTACTTTAGATAAAATAACTTGATCGTATTTTCTTTAAATGTGTTTAAAAATATTATTTTCATATAAGATGTACATCCAAAAAGGTATATGTTTAAGGACTATAGATAAATGTACTTTACATAAACTCTAACAAAGTATGCAAGATGGTAAAAACATTCTATGATCACAGGTTCAATCAAAATGGACATTGTAATACAATAGATTAGTATTTAAATGAAGAATATATTCAACATTATTTTAAAAAGTAAGAAACAAAATATGAGTTTATTGAGTTTTTTGAAAATTATAGGAGTAGCATACAGAATCATATTAAATTCAATAGTAACTCGAGATGATTATGTAGTATTG
>JBNAIF010000254.1:0-2732 GCA_050043595.1 Nitrososphaeraceae archaeon
CCATGCAGGGAGTAGTAGCAAAAGTATTAATCAATATTGTTAGTGATATTGGTGAATTTATCAAATTCGTGCAAAAGCAATTTGTTCAACTTGGCAGCGTAGTTAAAACAGTCCAGAATTTCATGAATTCATTAGCATCAGTAGTTAAAAGTCAAATGTCTGCTATGAAATCATCTATTGCTAGTTTTTCCAGTAGTGCTACATCAGATCTTAGAAAGGTTGCTAGTGCTGCAAATTCTGCCAGGTCTGCATTTAATAGAATGACATCCGCTGCAAGATCAGCGGCAAGAGCGGCACATTCTGCAAGTTCAGCAGGTGCTATGCATGGAGGTTCATTTCTTACATTTAATGCACAACATGGAGGTTCGTTTGTTGTGGATCATAGACAAAAAATAAATGGTGTTACCGTTGGCGAGTTTAATAAACCTGAAGAAGTAACATTAATGAGAGTAAATCCATTAAATAATCCTAATAGTTTACATGATAGATCTATACAAAAAAATCCAGTTAGTAAAATAGGATCAGGTGCAATTAATCCGAGTGGACTAACAGGAAATAATTCGCCGATAGTAATCAATGTTCACATATCAGGTAATGAAATTATAGATGACGTTAAACTAACAAAAAAGATTCGTGATGTAGTAGGGTGTAACTTTAGCAGATTTATGTAATTCTATGAAAATATTAAAATAATTAATTGAATATTCCATATCGATGATAACAAGTCTAGTCATTAGTCTTATTACTGGAATATTAATTACTAGTATAGGTTTTGGTTATGCACAAGAAGAACAATCAGATTTTATTTTAGAAATGAGTAATGTGACTACTGATCCCAAAATTACCAATTTTGAATTAAATGGAACAAGTTTCAATGAAATATGTCCTTCAGGAAAATGTGAAATTAATTTTACTTCTGCATATTTTAACGAACCAACACCAGATAGACAGAGTAGTGCATACACCGCAAAATTTGATTTAATAGAATCTTCTAATACAACAAAGGAAGATGAATATCTTCAGAAACATGGAATTGGAATGCTATATTGTAAGGTTGATAAAATTATTCAGGAAAATAACCAAGAATTGTATTATTGTAGTAGTAATCTAAATAATATTTTAAGAACATTCGATTCTCCGAGATGGTATTATAATTCTACTGGAGTTTATGATGCAATTCAGGATACATTTAAGATTAATGGAACTTATATAGGTCATGATCCATGGTAAATTAAAAAACCTTTTATCAATTATTATTAATTAGTTCACTCAATCCCATATTTTTAATTAGTATTTAATTTATGACAGTAGTACAAGATGATCCAGATTATGATCTATTTACTAAACCCAGAGTAAAAATCAAGTCTTCTGACGGCTCAGAAACATTTTATACTTACGATTCATTTGACGAAGGCAGTTCCAATATCAATATTGTATCGGTAGATGCAGAAAATAATACTACTGAAACTAGTGTATTTAATATAGTAGTTGAAGATTATGAAAATAATATTGAATTTGATAAACTAAATCATTCTAAAGTATTTCTGGAATTTGGTAAAAAATCATGGATCAATTCCTTTTAAAATAATGCAAATAAGAAAAGAAACTTATCAAAGACTTTTATAACATTCGAGATATTTCTGTGAAGAACCTTAATCATATGATAAGATAATCACAAAAATATTAGATTTTATGAGAAACATAATAGAATTAATATATGAGAAAGTATAATTATTAATTTATGTCTAATAATACTCATTCATTTACATTAGAAGAAACGATAACTATTGAAAATACTCTTTTTAAACTTAGAAATATGATTCCTAATAATAGAGAAAATAAAGAAATTCTTGATAGAATACTAAATGCAGAAAATATGGTTACTAGTAGAATTGATGAACATAAATTGTTGCAGCAGCAACAACAGCAAGAATCAAACCTAAGAGGTGCATCAATTCCTCACATACATCTCCCTCCTACATCATTTTCCGTATGTTATAATGATGATAGATATTCTGGAATCAAAAATATATGTAAAATAATGGGATTAGAATAAAGTTAAAAGAAATAGATAAAAAAGAAATGATGTTTATTTTTTACATCAATTAAATTTCTATACTTAACTTATTCTTCTGGAATGTCTTCTGCAACGAAATCAATTTCTCCTTCATGAATGAAGTTCTTTACAGTACATTCTTTTACTTCACCTGGAGATATTTCTCCTTGACAATCTCCTTCATATAATGCACAGACTTCATAATCAACATATACACCTTCTTCCATCACAAATTTAAGGAAATTGGCAGAATGTTCAAAACCACTTTCAAAGCACGGGCTATCAAGATCAATTCTATCTTCTGTTTCATCTTCTGTTACAAAGTAGTTAATTTTTGTAAGATCTACTGAAGTTGGTAATATTTGAGATAAATCACCTAGAACTGTTGCTTCACCGAATACTTCAACTTTATAATCAGATTCGTCTATACCTGGACATCCTCCTATATCATCACATGATATGTATTTATCGCTGTCAGGTGGAGAGATAAATGTTCTTTCAAAGCCTCCTTCGAATGGGATTGGTTCAGTTATACAGTTAAAAAATCGATTTTCTGCAGTTACATTTACTATGTTATCACATACAAACAGTTCTTTCTTTATTTCAACTATAGCAGGTTTCTTTTTGTAGGAGTCATCATAATAATTATCTTCTATATAGTGTCTTTCTTTGTCAT
>JBNAIF010000255.1:0-3208 GCA_050043595.1 Nitrososphaeraceae archaeon
CCAGTGGCCTCACTCCACTGCAGCCAGGCTGGTTGCAGCAGTCCTCCGGTGATCAGCAGCAGCAGGCCAGCCAGGGCACCACTCCAGTTCAACAGGGCCCGCACCGCTGCTCTTGGTCTCTCTGGCTGTCATCCTGCAACACGTTCCCCAGTCCAACAACGGTGTCTGAGCCAGCTGCAAGTGCATGTCCTGTTGGCGCCAGCGTGGTGTTGTCGGAACCACAGCCCTATTTGAAAACGGCTGATGCCATGCCAATGCTGCGGCCTGGTGATCTGGTGAGTGCCGGGGAGGAGGGGGATGAAAATAGTTTCCTCTTTGTCATCGGTTAAATTATCATTTGCAAGGTTGTTGATTGTTTGATTATCATCTTGTGCTTTTAATACTATTGGAAATTGTAGAATAAGCATAAAAAAAGCAACGAGAATAAAACTGACAAATAACGAATTTTTGAATTTTTGAATTTTGTTCATTTCATTTTCTCCCTAATAATAAAAGATTCATTGTGGTAATGATGTATTTTTATCCATTTTATACATAATTAATAATGGAAAATCCATATCGATAATTACATTCATATCGACAGCTAAAATTTTAGATTTTGGAATGTCATATCTTGTATTCTCATCTCCAAATACTATTATTTTATCACCCGTTTCCTTGAAAACGTGACCTATATGATCTTCATTTTTTGCTCGTACCCCTTTGTTAAATAGTGAATTAGGATACTTGCCTTCATATGTAGCTAATTTTGCGTTTGTTATACCATGCCATTGAGGAGATCCTTCGGTAATACTTGATGGCAAAGGTGCATTCCTTTCTATTTCATAGTTTTTTTCAATTTGGTATATCTTCATATCAACTAGGACATTTTTACTTACCATTTTTATTTTCTCAACAGGTATATCATATCTTTTATTTTTTTCACCAAACACTACTATCTGATGTTTAGTTTCTTTTGCGACATATCCTACATTCAGGTCATCAAGAGCACATACATTTCTATTAAAATATTTTCCTGATGTCATTGCAATTTAATACATTTCTATATCTTACTTAATTGCTATTTAGCAAAGTTACTGAAATTTTAAAGATTGTATGAAAGTTTATACGATTTGATGAAATTGATAATTTTAATAACATAGCGAGATAAGATAAATAATACATAAACAGTATGTATATTGAATTAGTTTGAATGATAATTATGATTCAACTTACGAGAAAATTAATTCGTATTCCATGTTTGATGAAACAGAAGAAATATTTACATCTTTGGCAAATTCACAACGATTAGCAATTTTGCATGTACTATCCAGAAAAGAAATGACCTTGTCATCTTTAGCAAAAGAATTAAATGTTACTGTACAAGAGGTGCATAGAAACTTGAATAAATTAACTAATACAAACGTAATTGAAAAGAATTCTAATAATTATTTTTCGTTAACAGTGTTTGGAAATATGTTAATAAAAAATATTTCTTCTATTAATTTCCTTTCGAAAAATAAAAAATATTTTTCTGAACATGATTTTCATCAAATACCTTTAAAATTTATTCATAGAATAGGCTCTCTCGAAGTTAGCGATTTTATCACTGGTTTTGTAGCAATTATTGAATATATAAAAAGAATGTACAATAATTGTGACGAATATATATGTAGTATATTACCACAAGTTCCACTTGAACTAATACATACTGCAATTCCACTAGTAAAAAATAAAAAAATTAAATTAAAGCATATTCTTCCAGTTGATGCGCTAATTCCAAAAAAAAGTGAGGAATTTTTAGTAAATGAAGGATATGATCAGCTAATAAAACATGGGAAAATCGAAAGAAGAATGATTAATAAATCATATATTGGACTCGTTTTGACCGAAAAACAAGCGGCAGTAATGTTTCCAACCATTGATGGTAAAACAGATATGAATTTCATGTTTTGTAATGATATTTCTACAGATAATGGAATATTTCATGAATGGTGTCTTGATTATTTCTTGGATATGTGGAATAATGCTAGAACATTTGACGCAGATAAACTCAAGAAAGTATGATTAATCTGATGAATATATTGACAAAAAATAATTGTATTTATTTTTATTTCAAAATTCTTTAATCTATTAATTTTTTGGTTTGTATACCTTATTAAGATTTGAAAATAATTGATTCGATTGTTTGAATATATTGATATTACATTTGTTTTTAAATTTTCTTTACCCGTATTGCACTAATTTCTATTTTTTATTTCTAACATTATATCAAAATCGAATTAGACATAAACAAAATAAATTCTTTGAATTTTGAATATCTCATATACATACACATTTTCATAGAACTAAAAAATGATGAATTTATTCTAATCACAAATGCGAGGACAAGAATCTATTATCAGTGAAGTCGGTCCAAATTCACTTGGTAAATCAACAGATGTTGCATTATCTGGAGTTACTTCATATTTTAATGTCCGTTCATCTATGTCATATATTGGATTAAATAATTCAACAATTGTGACATCTTGCTTGCCTTCTTGTTCATCAACTACTAATACAGCATTTGGCGGATTAACAGAAAAACTATCTTCTCCCACAGACCAATTTCCTACAAAGTTGGAGGTACTTATAGATTTGATAATCCTATCGGGTCTATCAGAAAATAAAATAGTTTTATCTGATATGTTGTTCAACTCTAAAGAATAAGCGGTCACATTAATTTCTGAAATTGAACCCGATTGGGCATGTTGTATTGCAAAGAATTTAGGTTCATGTTCTGTTACATTTTCTTCTTCTTGAGCATATACAAATGTAGTCAATGATGTTCCAACAACAATAATAGATAATGTTGTAAACAACGTTATTAAAATGAATTCATTATTTTTCATAACTTATAGGTAAAGTGGATAATATTTAAATTCTCATATTGTTTTCCATTTTTTCCTTTAAATATATGATTCATATGATAAATTGATAATTAGTATTATGATTTAGTATGCATACATAATACTAATATATAAGCCAAGCTTGTGCCAATTTTATTGATATTTAATTATATGAAGTTATTTATTAAATGTCTTTTTATTAGAATTATAAACTAGATTAAATAATTTGATTATGATGATTTACTAAATTCAATTTAATTCTAATGAATGTGTTATATTTTTATTTTTGTGCATATTTAATTAAAAATTTTTATCATAAATCAAATCTATTTTGAGATTCT
>JBNAIF010000256.1:0-11694 GCA_050043595.1 Nitrososphaeraceae archaeon
GTATCCTTTGCTAATAAAATAAACAAACTCCTTTTGTGCCTGTACTTCTTTCCCACCCAGTTTTTCTCTATAAGTACACATTTTTTATTCCACATTATTTTTGTCTCCCATTTTGACTCCCACTCTTCGTAATTATCGTGGCACTTGCCTTTGTGATGGACTAACTCTTTTCTATCTTGTATGCAAATACTGATCACTTAATGAATACTTGGAAGGCACATGGGGTAAGTCAACATGTAAAGTCGAAATATTGCTGTGTGTTTCCTCACCAAAGGTGTTATCTTTCCACAAATCTTGGTCCCTGTATACACCCACTTGATAACCATTTTAATAGTGACTTTATTGCTCCTCATTTACCAGGAATGAGGAAATGAGGCAAGTTTGTTCCAGACCACACCCCATTGTACTTGGTTATATATAGCTATCCCCTGTCCCTTTAGGAGCAGTGAGTCGACTATTTTCTCAATCGTATTGTCATCTTAGCTAATGAGTACAGATATGAGTGAGACTAGACCAAAAGAACGTCAGCTAGTATCAGCTCTGACAGGTGCCAGTGATAATGGTAATGCAAATGCAGTTAAAATGTTGCTGGACAAAGGTGTTCCTGTTAATTCTTTTGATGAATATGGAATGACGGCTTTAATGCGTGCAAGTCAACATGGACATATAGATATTGTCAGGATGCTCCTAGACAGAGGTGCTCTAGTTGACGTAATTGGTGCAAGTACTACTGGTTTAATATCAAGAATCAATCGTATTGCCCCAGGACAAACAGATTTAATCGAGAAGATCCAAGGTGAAGGTGTATTTACTGCTTTAATATTAGCAAGTTGTTCAGGACACACAGAGGTGGTCAAGTTACTGTTAGACAGAAATGCTCTCGTTGATGCTGTAGACGGTGTCAATGGATGGACTGCTCTAATAACTGCAAGTTTGTATGGGCATATAGAAGTGGTCAGTCTGCTGTTAGAAAGAGGTGCTCAAGTAAATTTTCAGTCATGTGATCAATCAGAGACGGCTCTAATAGCAGCAAGTACAAATGGTCATCTTGTTGTGGTCAAAGTACTAATAGAAAAAGGTGCTAATGCCAATATTTATCCAAAAGAAGGTATGACTGCTTTAATGAAAGCAACTCAGAATGGGCATATTGATATAGTAAAGTTGCTTCTAGATAAAGATTCAAAATCATCAAATGTAATTCCATTGCCGCCATTGTCATTGTATTCTGCTTTATTAGATATATCTAAAACTATTGTATCACCGATAAACGTACTCATTGAAATCGCACTTATTCCATCACCATCGAATTCAAAATGTAACGGTGCATCAACATGTGTTCCTGTATGCGATCCCAAAATAATTTTACTGACATTTACATTATTTTCCTTTATTGTAGATATAGGTAAAAAGTCAGGTTTTGGATCTCCAGGATAAACTAACATTTCTTTATTGATGATATTTGTTAGATCATGAAACGATTTAGAGATAGTTATAAAATTATTTCCATTATTATTATCATTATGTATTTCCATATTAATCGTATAAATTTTAAAAATTAATATTATTTAATTGTATTATAATTCCTTTAGATTTTAAATATTATATAACAACAATCTTCAATATAATTTTATGGAAATATAGTATCTTAAATTAATTTTGTAATAAAATATTTAAAAAATTTCACGATCAAAATATCATTCTATGTTAATAAAACTTAATTTGTTTTTTTTCTATATGTTTGAACAATAAAATGATATTGTATTAAAAAATAAAGAAATTCATCAATCACATTTTTTGTATTCGGCTTGTTTTCCTTTCTTTTGAAATATAACTATCTCTTCCAAATGGATGTCCGCCGAAACCGTGTCTCATCAATGCTATGGCCCTATATGCATCATCATCTTTACTTCTAGATCTAAAAAGCTGCATTATAGATTGAGAAATAACTGGTATTGGTAGTTCTCTCGTTATTGCATATTGAACAAGCCAATTTACCTCACCAGTGTCTTCCACATGACTTTCAATATCTCGTAAATCCTTGTTCTTTCTTAATCCTTCTTCCATTAATTCAATAAGCCAACTTCTTATGACTGATCCATTGGACCAATTTTTAAATATATCTGCTAAATCTAGATCAAAATCACTTTCTAAAAGTAATTTTGTTCCTTCACCAATAGCTTGAAGCATGCCAAATTCTATACCATTGTGAACTAGTTTTACGAAATGTCCACTTCCAGGTGGGCCTGTGTGAATAAATGCATGATTATTGATTGAAAGTTTCTCGAAAATATTTTTTGCGATAGATATTCCTTCCTTTTTTCCTCCCACCATAAAATTGGCCCCATATCTAGCACCATCTTTACCACCACTAGTACCACAATCCAAAAAATATATTTTGTATTTTTGCCAGATAAGTTTCTCTCTTTCAATTGAATCAAGAAAAAACGAATTACCACCGTCTAATACAACATCACCATTATTTAAATTTGGTAACAATTCACTAAGAACAGCATCTATTGTTTTACCTGCAGGTAAAGACAGATAAATTATTCTTGGTTTGTCAAGAGAATTAACCAGATCTTTGATATTATTAACAATTTTGACCCCTTCGTTTTCTAATTTGGATGTATTACTTTTTGACATTCCAACAATTTGTATTCCTTTATCGAGACATTGTAATGATAAATTTCCACCCATTTTACCTAAACCGATAATTCCTAATTGTAGTTTATTTTCCATTAAATGAAAATTAGTATAATTGATATTTAAGAATATATAAAATGAAATCTAGAAACAAATTAAGAACTTTTTTATTTTGATCTTGTGGAATTATTATGATATTTGTGAACATTTAAAACTTCATACTACTAAATAAAAGTAGATTTAATTTTTCTTTTATATTTTTTGATATTAATTTTATTATGATATTTATTTTAAATATTATATAAAATTAAAGTTATTAAAATTATATTATTCAGAAGATTATAATGATTATAAATATGTTTCAAAAATTTAGTATAAAATAATAAAAGATAATATTTTATTTATTTTAGGCATTCAATTGGAATATTAAACATATTTTTAAATAAAATACAATTTATAAATAATACTAAATAAATGAAGGTAATTCTAGATCAAGACTAATTTGATGGAGATATTACATAAATTTTACCTTTTTTAGAATTTCCGTCGGTTACATAGATTTTTCCATTATAAGGATTTATCTCAATATCAGTAATCGTGCCAAAATTTTTACCCAAGATAACTGGTTCTAGTTCTTCATCTACATCTGCTATTTTATCTATTAAATCATCTGGAAGATCTAATCCTGTTCTGGTTTCATTTAAATTGAAGTGAAATATTCGCCCTTGTTTTACTGAACCAACCAGAAGATCATTTTTGTAATCTTCGTCAAAAATTTTTGAATCTATAAAGGTTATTGCAGTTGGAGCCACGGTATCGGCCCATGTAAATACAGGGTCATAATATTTTCCTTTATCATCAAAAAGAATTAAATCTTTTCTATCGAATTTTTTACTTTTGAATTTCTCGTACTCGTTAGATGGTCCTAAAACTTGTTTCCAACCTCCATTAAATCCTGGTAAAATCAAATTTATTTCATCACCATAATTGGATCCATTTTCGGTTTCCCATAAGAAACCTGTTAATGGATCAAAACTTATACCGAAACTGTTTCTTATTCCATAACCATAATAGAGATCCAAAATACCAGAATCACCTAATGAAAAACCATCAGATAAAACTGGATTACCATCAGTAGTAATCCGTAACACACCCCCACGTCCATCAGGTAATATACCATCATCGTCAATATTTTGCGCCAAAGTTAGATATTCTGGATCTGCCTTGCGGTTTATATCACCTATTACTAAGTACAAATTATTGTCTGGGCCTAAGTCCAGTACTCCACCGTTATGTGATGGACCTGGTAAAAAGGGTAAATCCAATAACATGACTGGATTAACTAATTGACCATCGATGAAATCATATTTATACAACCTATTTCCGAGAATTTCGCCGTTATCAACATTTTCTGTTTCTGTGTAAAATAAGAATACAGTTATGTTGCCATTTGAATTATTTCCTTGAAATTGTTGCTTACCTGCAATATTTGTTGTATGATTAATTGAATTCAAAATTGCAATTCCTAATAATCCACGTTCACTTTCCGAGGCAACATTTACATCCAAAATAGGATCCATAATTTCTCCATCAAGTATTCTTTTAACCTGTCCAGTATTCTTTTCAATTACTAAAATATCATTTTCAGCCAGAAAATCTAGACCTATAGGAAATTTTAATGCATCTGTAAGAAGATTTACTTGCAAATTTTCATCATAAAGCAAAGGCGGTTCTTTCTTTTTACCAAACACATTATCAAAATCATAAATAAAGATACAAAGAGCGGAAATAAACAATGTACCAGCAAAAATACTCAAATTGTATTTATCAATTGAGAAGGTTGTTTTACTTCTTTTGGATTTCATAATAATACAATATTATCAATGGACTTATTAAAGTTAAAAAAACGGTTAAAGATTTTAAGATCTAAAAATAATCCATAAGAGTAGTCTGATTATTTTTAATTTCTTTATTGTTATCAATTTTTATTAGATTTGATACTCGTAATCCAATTTTTCTTACTGGTAATAATTTGTTTGTTACATTTTTAACATTTTTTGGTTTAGATGTAAATAGAGATGAAGATGTTGATGGAGAATCTGTCAATATAACTCTATCCAATAGATCATCTATCGCATACTCAATAGATTTTCTTGTATCTTGATAAGTAGTAAAAGATTTTTCTCTTGTTTCTATAGTAAAATCTGTTCTAACTAATTTGATTCCAACTGTTTTAAATTTATATTTTTTATTATTTATTCGTTCTAATAATTCATCCATTAATTTATTCAAGAATTGTTTTATTATTTTTCTATCTAATGTAAAATATTCCAATGTTGATTCATTACCCATTGATATATAATCAGTCCTTGGGGTGACTGGATCATCATTTTTTCCATTGGCCACTTTCCACATCCAGGTGCCTGTCTTTTTTCCAAATCTATCGATTAAAATTTGAACATCCGTGTTAGCTAATTTTCCTATAGTTTTTATTTCCATTTCTTCTTTCAAAATTTTTTGTGTCTTAATTCCTATTCCTGAAATTCGGTCTACGTCTAATTGATCTAAATAATTTTTTAATTCATTGGAAGGTATTACTGTAAGTCCATCTGGTTTTTGATAATCTGATGCAATTTTTGCAATTGATTTTGTTGTTGATACTCCTATAGATGTTGACAATCCATTACATTGTTTTTTGATAGTTCTTTTAATTTCTTGGGCTAATTGTTCTGGATGTAAATTATTAGAGATAATCCTTTTTGTACAATCTAGGTATCCTTCATCGATACTTGCTTGCTCAAAAATATCAGCATATTCTTCTAATATTTTCATAACTTGGTAAGATATTTTTGTATAGAATTTTTTGTCTACTGCATTTAATATTAAATCTGGGCATAATTCTAATGCCTTGTATAATGGCATAGCAGATTTCACTCCAGTTTTTTTTGCTTCATAAGAACATGCTGCAACTACACCTTTGGTGATATTGTTATTCTCTTCATTTGTCATTATAACTGCATGCGCTCTTCCTTTTAACATTGGATTTCTAATTTCTTCACATGACGAGAAAAAAGAATTTATATCAACATGAAGAATTACCTTATCTATCCACTGTTCTTTATTTTTTATTTTGTTGATATTATTATTAATCTTGGTAGTTAATACTGGAAAACCTAATGATTTGAGTATAAAATTTATTTGTGAACTATCATTAGATTCCACTACGATAATTGCATAATCAATTATATTTTGAACAAAAGCAACATTATCCTTGTTATTATTTTGTATTTTGATTCCTGTTTTTATCTTCTTATCGTCTTTTTCCCTATCCTTTAATGTTTTTATCCATTTTTTTCCATTTTCATTTATTCTTAAATATAAAAAATTAGAAGTATATACAGGATAATGATATCTATTTCTATCAGACCATATTAAAGAAACATTATATTTCTTTAGAATATTGTATGTTAGATCTTGGTACCAAGAATAATGTTCAAATTCTATAGCAACGGAATAACTGTAACACACACAACATTTCCACAAAATAGAATCTAACCATTCTTTATCTTTAGACAATATTCGATCATATGGAATTTGTAATACTAGAACCATGACGTTTTCCATGAACGGTTCAAGATCTTGGAGAAATAAATCAAATTGTTTGTTATTAGTTTTCTTATTTTTTTGTTCTAAAAATTGTATTGGGACTAGTATAGAAAATTTAAAATCAGGAGAATTCAAAAATCTATTTTGAATTATATTTGTAAGAAAATTGTTATTTTTGGCAATATGTTTCACATTATATCTTTGTTCATATGTAGAAATATAATTTGTGGCTAATTCGATTTCTAAAATATTAAAGAATTTAAAATAATAATTAAGATCTACGTCCATAATTTTGAAACTGGAAGGATTAAAATATTTCTTAAATCCCCAATCTTTTTTATTTTTTTGTTGATTTGGTTTGTATTTAGTAGTTCGATACAAAGTAGGACAACATACATAGTATCTCAAGATTACATGAAATATAACTTACACTGCATTTTAAATATTAATAATGCTTCTTAATATTTTAGATATAAAAGACGTACTTAAATTATAAGCGTTATTACATTAAATAAAATCATGGAATTAATTTTTTAAAAATCGAAATTTATGCTATCTAATATTTTAGCATAATATAAAATATGAAAAATTCCATACAATATAATAAAAATTATAGTCTAATTAGATTTAAATTTATTCAGGAAAAATAGATTCATAGTTATAAATATACGGATAATTTTCATTATAATCTTCATAAAATATTATATTGTCATTATCGTCATCATAATAGTAATAGCAATCATCATTGTAAAATATTATATTGTCATTATCGTCATCATAATAGTAATAGCAATCATCATTGTAAAATATTATATTGTCATTATCGTCATCATAATAGTAATGATAATCGTCATCAACTTCAATGTCTACATCTATATCGTTACCAACATCAATATCCACATCTATATCGTTACCAACCTCAATATCCACATCTATATCGTTATTGTCAATAACCCAGTCAATATTAACATCTCTTTCGAAATTAATCATATTTTCCATGTCTATACAATTTTGAGTCTGACAATTAGGTAAATAATATAAAGGTGAAAAAAAAGTATCAATCGAACCATAATTCATATCATTAATATTTATGAATTGAAATGAAGGACTAAAGTAATTTTGGGGAATATCCATTAGATAAAAATCTCGATTTTTCAAATTGTTATAACTTTTTTGATCATATTTGATAAAATCAGAAGATATTTCAGATTGTAAAACTTTGGTATTTGTTGATTCTACTTTAGATTTTTCAGCATCTACTAATAGAATATCACTATTAGGAAAAATTATCCCTATTATCGAAATCAATAAAATTCCAAATATAATTTTCATGTTATAATTGTATTAATATACAGTTACTATTACCTTTTTTGATCTTTTAAAAAAATATAAATATATCATATAGATTAAAAAGTTTATTAAAATTAATGTTTGATTTTAATAAATCCATTCATTTATTTTTAAAATTGGAAATAATATATATTGTATTATAATATTAATCATCTATATTTAAATTACTTTAAAATGGACTTCAAATAAATAATAAATAATTTTCATTGATAAATAAAATAGATTTATTTTTATATTCTATATTTCAAATTAGACTAATATCAATTTTAACATGTTTTTCAATTAAATAAATATTGGAATATTTTAGAATAATATAAAATTATTTATGAAATACAATTTATAATATTTGTTATTATATGATTACTGATTAAAAAGATTAGAAAAAATATACTAAACAATATAGTATCATTAATTATTTATATTTCACTAAATCTTAGAAAGATTCAGGAAAGAGACATGGGATTTTGGATCAATTCATAATAACATATTTGATTATAATTTAGATCTGTTTAACATATAAATATATATGTTAATAAATTAGCATAAAAGATTATCTATATTTTATCCTTTATTTAGTTACATATATAATTTGGTAATTGTTAATTCTAAAAAATAATGAATTTATCTTGGTTAAGTTAATTTTTCTAGAAATTATTTATACGTTTATCTTTATTCAGAAAATTATATTAATTGAAATTGATTTAATTTATCAAAATTTTTCTGTATAACTTTATTAACAATGAAAGAGTAGTAAAGTAATAAAGATATGACTTCAGAAAGAAAAATCCATGAACTATCTTTAGAAGAATTATTTCCTCAAACGTTATTTGAAACAGAATCGATTACGGTAGATAAAAATACAGAACTATGGATTGTCGGAGAAATGTGTGCACAATATTTAGAATCCGCAATTGATGCATTACTAGTTACTGAAAATAATGCGCCAGTTGGAATAATTGGAGGATACGAAATATTATCATATTTAAGAAAAAATCCAACACGTAATGCATATCTTGAACATAAAATTGATAAAATTTTTTTTAAACCTGTGCCACAAATTAATAAAAAAATAAAATTATTTGAGTTGATAGAAAACTGGAGAAGTACTCGAAGAGCATTTTCAGTAATTCACAACGGTACTAATGATTATTTTTCCATATCGGCAAGAAAAATGCTTGAAATAGGTAAACAATTTAGATCTGGTGTATATATTTCAGATATACCAAAAAAGAAAAGCATAACTTTCAATGGAGATGAAAATGTAGGAGAAATACTTGATTTGATGTTTAAAAATGGTACAAGAAGAATTTTATTGGAAAACTCTAATCAATTTATTAGTTATAGAATAATTATAGCGAAAATTTCTATGATCTCAAAATTTCATGATTTAGATTATTTCTTAGATATTCCCATTAATCAATTTGAATTTGAATATGGAAAGGAAATAAAATCTGATCTATCTTTAAGTCAGATTTGTTTAATAATGGATAAAATGGATCATCCATGTTTATTATATCAAAATTCAATAATAACTGCATGGGATATATGTTTAATTTTACTATCAGATAAATTAACTGAATATTCAGGTAAAAATTATTCGCAAAAAAAAACATGTCCACATTGTGGAAAAGAAATAGATTAAGTTATAACATAATAAAATTATTTTTTCTAAAATACAAATTTAATTCAAAATAACACTATAATTTCAATATTCAGATAATGATAATTCGATAACGGAATTTTTAATCATTATAAATCTTAATATTAGAAGATTATATTTTACATTCATATAAAATTACCATATTATTAACTAATTAAATCCGCATCAATTCTTCTATCATTAATTTAAGAATACACCATTTAAATATTAATTCAACTATCTTTAGTATTCAAAATATCTTAAATTTAATTTTTTAAAAGATCCATCTAAAGAGTTATTAAAGAAAAACTACGATATTACTATATGATATTCAATTGGATTAGAAGAATTGCTTGGAAACCGAAGGGTAAAATGTATAGTTTAAAGTGTAATCAATGTGGAGAAGGTTTTTTATACAGACGAAATATGGATGCTCCCATATGTGGAAATTGTATTCAAAAAGTAAAATCTCAAAATTCTACGATAAATCATGAAAAATCATGCATAATTTGTGGAAAAAAAGGAGTAGTAGGTTCTTCTGAAAAATGTAATGAATGTTATTTTAAGAAACCAGTAAACAAATAATTAATTCGGTACTATAATAAAATAATATTTTTACATGTTTGGTTCATAACATCTGCATAGCTTGATACTGTCATTAAAATTAATAAATTAACAAATCATATACATGATAAAATGTGTTTAATCAAATTCGATAAATATTATATTTATTAATTTTATTTAATTAATATAATGAAGTAACACTACATATTTTAAAATATTGATAAAATTTAAACAAAATATATTGTTAAAAATAGTGCTTAAATCTAATTTCAACAAATACAATAATCATGCAAGAAATTGTTAGATTTTCTTTTTTAACGGTGTTATAAAAATTAAATTAAATGTAAAAAGGTGTGTTTTGATAATCAAGTTCAGGAAAATTAATATAATTCCTTAATGCATATATTTTATGACTTCTGACGATGATATAAAAAATATAAAATCAAAGAAACAAAATATAGAGATAAAAAAATCTAGTGATTTTAATGATGAAAAGAATAATTTGCCAAGTACAAAAGGCGAGGAAAAAGAAAATGATATGAAAAAATCTCAAAATTTTAGTACTAGTGAAATTATACCTCAATATGCAGATACTTTTAAAAAATATCAAGAATACACAATCCAATCAATGAAAGAAATGTTATCAAAGTATATAGAATTTCAAAAAAATATATCAAGTACTTACCAATCAGGATATTTACAATACGTAGATGAAATATATCGTTCTTATTGGAACAATTTTATGATTCCTGAAAGGATGACTGAGACATTTAATAAAGTAAATGAAAACAATAATAAAAATACCGCAGATAATATTCAGATATCAAATGATGTTATAATAAATACGGTTGAAGCATTAAACAAGACTTCTGATTTAATGAAAAAATACACAAAAGAGTTAGCAGAAATATACTTTAATTATATCAAATCAATAGATCGGATAACCAAATCCAACTAATTTTTTTTAAAAAAGTAAATGAACTTTACTTGTATGTTAATACAAATTTATAAATAATTTGTAAAATTTAGATTTAGAAGCATACATAAAAAAATATATAATTTTAATTTATTTTAAATGAAATTAATAAATTTATTAATATATATAAACACGAAATATTTACATATTTGAATCACGTATTAATTATTATGGATATGTCATGTTGTTGTGCAAATTGTGGAAAAAAGACACAAGATTATCCTATTTTTTGTCACATGTGTAATGAATACTATTGTTCTGATCACTGTCATGTAGAAAAACACGCAGTACAATATCAAAAATATTAACTAAAAACTAATATCTATTTTTTTAAACTAGACAAAAAATATATTGTAGAATAACTACATCTTTTTTCTCCAAATTAATTTACTATATGACAAAATATAAGATAATTTAAATTCCGATGTATGTGAAAATCATTTTTTATATTTTAATACTTGATTAAAAATAAATATATGTTATGATTCTACGTGAATTTGGTTGGACCAATTTAGAGGTATCTGTGATTGGTCAAGGTACATGGATGATAGATGGATCTACAGAAATGGAAATACGAGCGGTACAAACGTTGAAGAAAGGTTTAGATCTTGGAATGAACCATATAGATACTGCTGAGATGTATGGAAACGGTCATGTAGAAGAATTAGTAGCACAAGCGATAAATGAAAGAAGAAAAGATGTGTTTCTTGTAAGCAAAGTCTTACCATCTAACGCATCGTATGAAGGAACAATAACCGCATGTAAACGAAGTTTAAAAAGATTGAAAACAGAATGGCTAGATTTATTTTTACTTCATTGGCCAAGTAGTTTTCCAGTACAAGAAACAATGAGAGCTATGGAAAAATTAGTTTCCGATGGATACATAAAATACATAGGAGTTAGTAATTTTGATATA